>NZ_VBVZ01000069.1 GCF_005863185.1 Pseudomonas edaphica | reverse complement strand
TCAACACCCTCAACCAGGAAGGTGTGGAAAACCTGCAATCAACCCTGCGCGCCTGTACCGACCTGGAACAACAGGCCGCACGCTTGAAACAGCTGGTGGGCAGCTTCCGGATCTGATCCCTGCGCCCGCCGAGCGTTAAGGCGGCGGACCGCTAGGCTTGCTCGGGATCGGTTTTAGTGTGCTCCTGCCGCCACAGCTCGGCGGCACCGGGAAACTCGGTGCCGTCCTCCGCGTCCAGGTCATCCGGGTCAAAACGGCTCAAACACCCTTCGCCCAGCGTCGCTGGGGCCTTGGAGGTGGCTTTATCGAGTGGATCGCTCATCGCTTAATCCTTCATGGCGGACAAAAAAAGGGCCTGGGACGATTTAACGCCCAGGCCCTTTTTTCTTCAACTTAAACGCGGCTGTCAGAACACCACAGTCTTGTTGCCGTGTACCAGCACGCGATCTTCCAAGTGGTAACGCAGGCCACGGGCCAGCACCATCTTCTCGACGTCACGGCCGAAACGCACCATGTCTTCAATGCTGTCGCTGTGGCTGACGCGCACTACGTCCTGCTCGATGATCGGGCCGGCGTCGAGCTCCTCGGTGACATAGTGGCACGTTGCGCCAATCAACTTCACACCGCGCAGGGAGGCCTGGTGATACGGCTTGGCACCCACAAACGATGGCAGGAAGCTGTGGTGAATGTTGATCACTCGACCGGCATATTCGCTGCACAGTTCCGGCGGCAGGATTTGCATGTAGCGCGCCAGCACGACTACATCGGCTTCGTGCTGCTTGACCAGGCGGGAGATTTCGGCGAATGCCGGTTCCTTGTCCTGTGGGTTGACCGGCACGTGGTAGTACGGGATGCCATGCCATTCGACCATGCTGCGCAGGTCATCATGGTTGGAAATTACACAGGCGATCTCACAGTCCAGCTCATCGCTGTGCCAACGGTGCAGCAAGTCGGCCAGGCAGTGGGATTCACGGCTGGCCATCAGCACGACACGTTTTTTCTGCTCGGTGTCGGTGATATGCCAGGTCATCGAAAACTCTTCAGCGATCGGCGCAAACGCCTCGCGAAACGCTTCGAGGCCGAAGGGCAGCGTGTCGGCACGTATCTCATGACGCATGAAAAACCAACCACTGAGATCGTCCGAGTGATGGCTCGCCTCGGTGATCCAGCCGTTGTGGGAGGCCAGAAAGTTACTGACTTTGGCAACGATACCAACCCGGTCCGGGCAAGCAATCACCAGCCGAAAAGTGCGCATTAGGGGGAAACTCCAGAACTTCGCAAAGGCCGCCATTCTAGCGATTACGCAGAAAAACTGCAGTACTCCTTGCACCTTATTCTGTCGCCCGGTCCTGGCGACACCCCTTAATAGCGTAAGGTTTTACCGCCGCTATATGAACGCCCACCTGAGGCTCAGACAGTTATGCAAAATAAACAGAATTATCTTTACACCTACCACCTATTAATTAACTCGATTGCATAGCATTGCCACAAACATTCAACGTAATTCACATAAATGCCTTCTTAAATGTTTACTTGGGGAAATTGCCTGACTATTATTAGGCCACTCACTGTCAATCAGCGCTCTACATAAGGTAGTCCACATGTCCCTGATCAACGAATACCGCGCCACCGAAGAAGCTATCAAAGAACTGCAAGCCCGTTTGAAGAACCTGTCACAAGACGACAAGCTGCAAACCGAGCTGGAATTCGAAGGCAAACTGCGCACCCTGATGGGTGAGTACTCCAAATCCCTGCGTGACATCATCGCGCTGCTGGATCCGGAATCCAAAGTTAAAGCACCACGTGGCGCTGTGAAAACTACCGGCACCAAGCGTGCTCGCAAGGTCAAGCAGTACAAAAACCCGCACAACGGCGAAGTGATTGAAACCAAAGGTGGCAACCACAAGACTCTGAAAGAGTGGAAAGCCAAGTGGGGCGGCGACGTGGTAGAAGGTTGGGCTACCCTGCTGGGCTAAGCCTGATCGGGCTTCTGCCTGATATGCAACACAATAAAAAACGCCAGCTTGCTGGCGTTTTTTATTGTCCGAATATTTTGCAAGTGCCTGACTACAAGCCCAGGCGAGCGGCTAAAGAGTCGGCATACTCTTGCCATTCATCGAGCACCTGGCGCTGAAACGCTGTAGCACTAACAGCCAACTCCTCACGTGCCTGCTTAAATGCCAACAGGGTATTGGGTGCGCCCCACTCCGGGCTCGACAAACGTTGCTGACAGAAAAGTTTCCAGCGTTGTTGCTCATCGTTGTCCAAGGTGTCAGGAAAGTTACGCGCACGGTAACGGAATAATAATTCCGGCAATCGATGATCATCGAAAGGCCACTGCTGACGTGCCAACTGTGACGGTTCAGCCACACGGACTTGTTCGCATAACCGTCGGTCGCGGTCACCGATAAAACCGTCATAGAGCTGCTGCTCCGGGTCTGTGCTCGGTGCAAAGTCTTCCTCGGCATAAATGGCTGCCAACTTGTCGCGCCAAACTTCCTGTGCGTCAGTTAGTCGCAGCGCCCGCGCCTGGCACACGTCCATATCGAAGTTCAGGCGTTCGCGATCCTGTGCGCGCAGCACATTCAATGGCGCGACCACCGGGCAGCGGTTGATATGCAACAACTTGAGCGGCACTGGCAACTCACCTTGCGCCAACTCATCACGGCGCGTGTAAAGCCGCTGGCGTAAGGTTTCGGCGTCCAGGTCGAGCAAACCCTGCGGGTCGAGACCAAGGTCACAGACAATCAACGCATTGCGATTGCGCGGGTGCCAGGCCAGGGGCAGTACCACACCCAGGTAATGACGCTCGGCGGAGAAACGCCCGGAAATATGCACCATGGGCTGCAACAGGCGGATCTGATCCATCACCCGCTGCTTGCTGCGCAGTTGAAACAGCCAGTCATACAACTTTGGCTGCTTGTCGCGGATCAGCCGCGCCAGGGCTATGGTGGCTCGCACGTCCGACAGGGCATCGTGAGCATGGCCATGGTCGATGCCATTGGCTTGGGTCAAACGCTCCAGCTTGAGGGTGACACGCCCGTCCTGCTGCGGCCACTCAATGCCTTCGGGGCGCAGTGCGTAAGCCGTACGAACCACATCGATCAAGTCCCAACGACTATTGCCCCCCTGCCACTCACGGGCATACGGATCAAAAAAGTTGCGGTACAGGCTGTAGCGCGTCATTTCATCGTCAAAGCGCAACGTGTTGTAACCGGCACCACAGGTTCCAGGCGCAGCCAGCTCGGCGTGCACGCGGGTCATGAAGTCGGCTTCGGCCAGGCCTTTTTCCGCCAGAATGCCAGGGGTGATACCGGTTATGGCGCAGGCAGCCGGGTGCGGCAGGATATCGTCGCTTGGCTGGCAATAAAGGTTGACCGGCGGGCCGACCTCGTTGAGCTCGAGGTCGGTACGAATACCGGCAACCTGCAACGGGCGATCGCTGCGGGGGTTGATACCGGTAGTTTCATAGTCGTACCAGAAAATGGTAGTCACGGGCTGTTCCTGTGCTGAAGATCGACAAAGTCTAGGCGCTGCAAGGCACTCGGGGCCAGCGATAGATTACTGTACAAACATCCAGCAAAACCTTGAAAGGTTGCTTCCACCGTCGACACTGCTAGCATCCGTGTCTTCAAGCCGCCCGCACTGCCAAGGATCGCGATGCCATCAGTTCCATTGGATACCCACTACCCGATCGAGCCCCCCGAGGGCATAGACTTGCCCTTGCGCCCGGCCGGCCTGATGCCACGCGCACTGGCTTTTGCTTTCGACCTGGGACTGCGCGGCCTGATCATGGGTATCCTGCTCGTGCCGCTGGCGTTGCTTGGCAATATCGGTATTGGCTTGGGCTCGCTGCTGCTGTTCCTGATCAGTTGGTGGTACATGGTGCTGTTCGAAGTCCTTAACCAGGGCTGCTCTCCGGGCAAGCAGGTCATGGGCTTGCGCGTCATTCAGGACGACGGCACACCCATTGGCTGGCCAGCTTCACTCATCCGCAACCTGCTGCGCTTTGTCGACATGCTGCCTTTGGGCTACTTCCTCGGCGCCATCAGTTGCCTGCAACACCCTCACTTCAAACGGCTCGGCGACCTCGCTGCGGGCACCCTGGTGGTCTACCGCGAACAGCCACTGGCGCGCCCCAAGGTGCCTCAAGCCGCCGCCCTGCGCCTGCCCTTCACGCTGGAGCTGAGCGAACAACGCGCCATACTGGGTTTCGCTGAACGCCAAAGTGAGTTGTCCGCCGATCGGGTGCACGAACTGGCGTCCATCCTGGCAACGCCGTTACACGTATCGCCGGCTCGCGCGGTAGAACAACTCAATGGCGTGGCGCGCGGCTTAGTGGGGCCAGCATGAAGCAGAGCCTGTTCGAGAGCCGCCATCAGCCGCAGTGGCAAGCCTTCACCGCACAACTCATACAGTTGGAGCAAGGCAAGGCCAAGGCCAGCGATATGTCTGACTTCCCCCACCATTATCGACGCCTGTGCCAGCACCTCGCCCTGGCCCAGGAGCGTGGCTACAGCAGCTATCTGATAGATCCCCTGCAACAACTGGCGCTGCGGGGCCACCAGCAGTTGTATCGCCACCGCAGCCAATTGGGCGCGAATGTACTGGGTTTCATCCTGGCGGGCTTCCCGCGCCTGGTGCGCGAACAATGGCGTTTCGTGTTAATCGCCGGCGTGCTGTTCTTCGGCAGCCTGGTGGGCGTTGCGTTGCTGGTCTACCTGTTTCCAGACCTTATCTACAGCATCGTGAGCCCCGCGCAGGTCGCCGAAATGCACAGCATGTATGACCCGGATGCTGGCCACCTGGGGCGTGCCGTCGACCGCGCTTCCAGTGAAGACTGGATGATGTTCGGCTACTACGTGATGCACAACATCGGGATTGCCTTCCAGACCTTTGCCGCCGGTTTGCTATTTGGTTTGGGCAGCGTGTTCTTTCTGATTTTCAACGGCCTGATCATCGGCGCCATCTCCGGCCACCTCACCGAGATCGGCTATGGCCAGACCTTCTGGTCGTTTGTCATCGGCCACGGTGCTTTCGAACTCACGGCCATCGCCCTGGCCGGGGCGGCAGGCTTGCAATTGGGCTGGGCGGTGATTGCTCCCGGGCACCTGACTCGCGGCGAATCCCTGCGGCTGGCGGCACGCACAAGCGTGCGGATGCTTTGCGGCGTCATGCTATTGCTGCTGATCGCGGCGTTTATTGAAGCCTATTGGTCTTCCTCCACCACGATCACGCCCTGGATCAAATACTCAACGGGCGCCGGGCTGTGGCTGCTGGTTGCCGCCTACCTCACGCTTGCTGGACGTACTCACCATGCGCCTGAGTGAGGCCAGCGTGGTAATTCGGCCCCGCACCTCCTGGGAAGCCATGGACCTGGGCGTACTGATGGCCCAGGAACATCGACTGCTGTTAATGAGCAGTTGGGCAATGGTGACGTTGCCGATATTCATTTTGCTGACCGTGCTGCTGTGGCGATACCCGTCCATGACCATGTTTGTGTTCTGGTGGTTAAAACCGGCCTTTGACCGCTTGCCACTGTACATCCTCTCCAAGGCCTTGTTTGGCGAGACACCCAGCCTCAAGCAGGCTGTGCGCCAGTGGCCGCGCCTGCTCAAAGGCCAACTGCTGGCCAGCCTGACCTGGAGGCGACTGAGCCTGAGCCGCAGCTTTGTGATGCCGGTGAGCCAGCTTGAAGGCCTGGATGGCAATGCCCGTCAAATACGCCTGGGGGTGCTGCTGCAACGCAACGCCGGCGCCGCACGCTGGCTGACCACCATTGGCGTGCATATGGAAATCGGCCTGTGGTTCGGTTGCATGGCACTGTTTTACCTGTTCATCCCGCAGCAACTGGAACTCGATTGGGACTGGCAACGGCTGGCACTGGCAAGCGGCTCGGAAGGGTTGTGGCTGGAGCATTTGAGTAACGCCTTCTACGCACTGATTCTGGTGTTCTGGGAGCCCATTTATGTCGCTTGCGGCTTCAGCCTGTACCTCAACCGCCGCACCGTGCTGGAAGCCTGGGACCTTGAACTGGTGTTCCGCCGATTACGCCAACGCCTGAGCAGCGTCGCAACGTTGCTGCTGGTGGCTGGGCTGATGCTCGTGCCATTCAGCCGCCCCGTCATGGCGGACGAGCCCGGACCGGCCAAACAAGTCACCACCCAGGCCGCCAGCCAATCGATCAAGGCGCTGCTGGACAGCCCCCCGTTCAAGCACCCGGAAACCGTCACTCGCTACCGTTTTGGCGACGAAAAAAACGCCGCGCAACACAAGGTAAAGGGTGACGGTAAACTTCCGGCCTGGCTTCAGGCGCTACTGGACGGATTCAACAGCAATACCTTCAAAAACGCCGCCCTCGGCCTGGAGGTACTGCTCTGGGGCCTGCTGGCGACTGGCCTCGCGCTAGTTGTCTGGCGCTATCGGGAGTGGCTGCACACCTTCGTCAGTCGACGCGGGCCAGCCAAAGCCAAAACCGCCAAAGCGGCCCCTGCACAATTGTTCGGCCTGGCGTTGGGCAGCGAGACCTTGCCTGACGACATTGCCAGTACCGCCGAACAGCTGTGGTCCACCCACCCCAGGGAAGCTCTCGGCCTGCTGTATCGCGGCCTGCTCAACCGACTGCTGCACGACTTCAACCTGCCCCTGAAAAGCGCCGATACCGAAGGCCAGGTCCTGGAGCGCATCCACCAACTGCAACAGCCACAACTGCTGGCCTTCAGTGATGCACTGACACACCACTGGCAAAACCTCGCCTATGGCCACCGCCTGCCGCCGGCTTTGGTACAACAGCAACTGTGCCGCGATTGGCGCGCCCTGTTCAGTACGGGAGCCGCCCAATGAACCGCCCCATGCTGTGGGTCGGCCTGCTGCTGGCCTGTGTGCTTGGAGCAGGTGGGCTTTATGTTTGGCACAAGGCGATCCCCTACGACGAAATAGTCGATCGCGGCCCATCGCCACAAGCCATCGCCAACCCCTACCTGGCGGCTGAATACTTCCTGCGCCAGCAGGGCCTGGCCGTGGAACACGCCAACAGCCTTGAGCACCTGGCCGACCAGCCAGCCAAGGGGCATAGCCTGGTATTGCTGGGCGAGCGCAGCAACATGACCCCGCGCCAGGCTGAGCAACTGCTGGACTGGGCAAAATCCGGTGGCCATTTGCTGCTGGTTGCCGAAGCGCTTTGGGATGAGGAAACCGGTAAAAGCGGCGACCTGCTGCTGGACCAGCTGGGCTTCCACCAGACACTCAGCGAGGGCCTTGACGAGCCTGCTTCCCCACGCAAAAAGAAAGTACCGGACCTGACCAAGCTCTACGTCGACAATGAGACCGCCCCGGCCTATTTCAGCTTCGATACCGACTTCAACCTCACCGACCCCAGACACCTGGCGCAGTTCTCCGCCAACAGCGGCAAGTCCAGCCATTTGATGCAACGCAACTTCGGTCAAGGCACCGTAACGGTTGTAACCGACAGCGACTTGTGGAAAACCCCAGGCATCGGCAAACACGATAACGCCTGGCTGTTGTGGTATCTCAACCGGGGGACGGATGTAACACTGCTGTTCAACAGCGACGTAGACGATCTGCTCACCCTGCTAATGCGCAACTTCCCCCAGGCGTTAGTGGCGCTCTGCGCACTGATTGCCCTGGCACTCTGGCACGCCGGCATGCGCCAGGGGCCGACCCAGGCGCCCGCGCCAAAGGCACATCGCCAGTTACAGGAACATTTGAAGGCCAGTGCCGACTTCCTGCTGCGCCGCAGTGGCCAAGGCACGCTGCTGCACGCCTTGCAGCGTGATATCCAGCGGGCTGCACGACGACGCCACCCAGGCTTTGAACACCTCGACAGCGACGAACAATGGCAGGTCCTCGAACGCCTGACGCGCCAACCCTCCCACGTCATCCGCCAGGCCCTCGACCCACTCCCGGCAAAACGGCTCACCAGCGCCGATTTCAGCCGTCAGGTGGCGAGCCTGCAAACCCTCAGGAATGCCCTATGAGCGAATTTCCATCAGCCACCGCCCCGACTGCCGAAAGCCTTCAAAAGGCCAGCCAGCAGGCACAGGCTCTGCGTGTTGAACTGCGTAAGGCGGTGATTGGCCAGGACCAGGTGATCGACGACGTGCTGACCGCATTGATCGCAGGTGGCCACATACTGCTCGAAGGTGTACCGGGCCTAGGCAAAACCCTGTTGGTTCGCGCGTTGGCACGCTGTTTTGGTGGCAACTTTGCACGTATTCAGTTCACCCCGGACCTGATGCCCAGCGATGTCACCGGCCACGCGGTGTACGACCTGCACAGTGAGCAGTTCAAGCTGCGCAAGGGGCCGCTGTTCACCCACCTGTTGCTGGCCGATGAAATCAATCGCGCCCCCGCCAAGACCCAGGCCGCCCTGCTTGAGGCCATGCAGGAACGCCAAGTCACCCTCGAGGGCGAAGCGCTGCCCATTGGCCAACCGTTCATGGTGCTCGCGACCCAGAACCCCATCGAACAGGAAGGCACGTACCCCCTGCCCGAGGCCGAGCTGGACCGGTTCATGCTCAAAGTACGCATGGACTACCCCGATGCGCAGCAGGAGCTGGAGATGGTCCGCGAAGTCACCCGCTCCTCCAGGGCCGACATGCTGGATGTGCAGCCACTGCGCACGGTGCTGCAGGCAGAGGACGTGTTGCAGTTGCAGCAAATTGCCAGCGAACTGCCGCTGGATGAGCAAGTACTCGACTACGCCGTGCGCCTGGCCCGCGCCACTCGCAGTTGGCCGGGGCTGACCATCGGTGCAGGCCCGCGTGCCTCCATCGCCCTGGTTCGCGGCGCCCGCGCCCGGGCCTTGCTACGCGGCGGCGAGTTTGTTACCCCGGACGATATCAAGGGCTGCGCCTTGGCGGTGCTGCGCCATCGCGTGCGTATTGCCCCCGAATTGGACATTGACGGGCTGGAAGTGGATCAGGTGCTCAAGCAACTGCTGGACCAGATTTCGGCACCTCGGCAATGACCCGACCATGAAGCCAACTCGTCTGCTGCTGATCTGGCTCGGCGTCCTCTCGGGTTTGAACATCCTCTTGGGCGCGGCTACGGCGCTCCAGCTCAAAGTGCCCGACACGCTGCATTCAGTGGCGTGGGGCCTGCTGCTGGCGCTGTTTCTATTGGCACTGCTGGACGCCCTGCGCCTGCGGCGCCTTCCCTGCCCACGGGTGCAACGGCAGATGCCCGGCAGCCTGGCCCTGGGCCGCTGGGGTGAGGTACGCCTGACCCTTGAACATGACTACCCGCAGCCGCTGACCGTGCAAGTATTTGACCACGCACCTGACGGCCTGAGCGTGGAGAATATGCCGCAGTCCATCGAGCTTCTCCCGGGCCAGCGAAGCGAACTGGGCTATCGAGTGCGGCCCTTGCGGCGCGGCCACTTCAGTTTCAGTCGCAGTGAGATTCACCTGCCCAGCCCTTTCGGGTTGTGGTCTGCGAGGCGTTTTGTTGCAGCCCGGGATACAACGCGGGTCTACCCTGACTTTGCCCGTTTGTACGGCGCACAACTGCTGGGCGTGGACAGTTGGTTGAGCCAATTAGGGGTTCGCCAGCACCCACGACGCGGGTTGGGGCTGGAGTTTCATCAGTTGCGCGAGTTTCGCGAAGGCGACAGCCTGCGACAGATCGACTGGAAGGCCACCGCGCGCCAGCGCACGCCCATCGCCCGGGAATATCAGGACGAACGCGACCAGCAGATAGTGCTCATGCTCGATTGCGGCCGGCGCATGCGCAGCCAGGACGCGGAGCTCGCTCACTTCGACCACGCCCTCAATGCCTGCCTGTTACTCAGTTACGTCGCCTTGCGCCAAGGCGATGCGGTGGGTCTGTGCACCTTTGCCTGTGACCAGCCACGCTACCTGGCACCCGTCAAAGGCAGCGGCCAACTGAACGTATTACTCAATGCCGTTTACGACCTCGACACCACCCGACGCACTGCCGATTATGCAGCCGCCGCCAGCCAATTACTGGCCCGACAGAAACGTCGGGCATTAGTGATCGTGGTGACCAATCTTCGCGATGAAGATGATGAGGAGTTACTCGCAGCCGTTAAGCGCATCAGCCGGCAACATCGGGTGCTGGTCGCCAGCCTGCGCGAAGACATACTCGACCAACTGCGCCAGGCCCCGGTACAAACCTTGCCTGAAGCGCTGGCCTACAGCGGGACTGTCGACTATCTCAACAAGAGAAACGATCTGCATGAGCGCTTGAGTGCCCACGGTTTGTCGGTGCTGGATACGCCACCTTCGGGGCTGGGGGCTGCACTGGTGACGCGCTATCTGGGCTGGAAAAAGGCCGGTGTTTTATGACTCAAGCACACGACCACAAGCTCGGCTAACCACGTCCGAGCCGGGTCGACAGCGCGCAACGCCTAGGCGGAAGCCTGCAGAGGATCAAAGGTGAAGTAATGATACAAGGCACTTATCAAGTGCCCGTATGCCTCAGGCGCTTCGACCACGCGAAACCCTGAGTCATAGTGCTGCGGGTTGACATCTTCGTGGCTCCACAAGCACATCGCAGTGAGGTCAATTGCCTGGAAATCACCGTCTGCCAGAGGGATTTTCAAACGCAGTTCAAACGCCACGTCAACCATCATGGGTAATTGGCTGATCAACATCAGCCCATCTTCGGACACGTTCCCCAAGTAGCCAATAGGCTTATCCGTCAGCCGGTTGAACACTTTCAAGAAACCAGACAGCTGATGCCGCTCAATCCTTCGGTCGGTAAACATGATGAAATCGCCATCCATTGGCCAGATCAGTGGCCGCGCCAGTTATTCGGAACGAACACTGAATGTTCGCTCTCCCTGGAAATTGGTGCGAATCCAGCGTGCGCTTAATCGCCTTACAACTGCCAATCCCAAGCAATCCATCCGATTGAACATAAACTTGTACAAACAGACATTCAAAGAATAGCTTAAGACTGGCGACGGGCCAGCTATGGAATGACAAATATCATCAAAGTGATGCGGGCCGTGGCTGCGCGACACTCGCGCCGGAGTAATGGCCCAGTTGCTGCAGGGTGTCGAGCCGAGCACGGGCACGATAGGCGTACTCGCTGGACGGGTACTGATTGATGATGAACTGGTAGGTTTGCACCGCATCGACGAACAGCTTCTGGCGCTCCAGGCATTGCCCGCGCAGCATCGAAACTTCCGGTTGCACATACCGACGGGTACGGCTCTCGCGGTCTACCTGGGACAACTCCAGGGTGACACGCTCGCAGTCACCCACCCCATAGGCGCGGTAAGCGTTGTTCAAATGATGGTCCATCGACCAGCGGGTACAGCCGACAACACTGACGGCCAGGGCAGCAATGAGCAAAATTCGCATGGGGGTTCTCCTGTCTTGAGCAGTGTATCGACCCCGCGTCGAAAATCTTCAAGGATGTTCATCTATTCAATTGGAGCGAAAACAAGCGAATCTTCGATAAGTAGTGCAAACGAACAATGACTACAACCAAAGAGCATAGTAGCCTTCCCCAGCGCTTGAACTCAGGAGTCTGTGCATGTCCGTCCGTCGTACCAAAATCGTCGCCACCCTTGGCCCGGCCAGTAACTCGCCGGAAGTCCTCGAACAGCTGATTCTGGCTGGTTTGGACGTTGCCCGTCTGAACTTCTCCCACGGCACCCCGGACGAGCACAAGGCTCGCGCCAAGCTGGTGCGTGACCTGGCCGCCAAGCACGGCCGCTTTGTGGCACTGCTGGGTGACCTGCAAGGCCCGAAAATTCGTATCGCCAAATTCGCCAACAAGCGCATTGAGCTGAAGATCGGTGACAAGTTCACCTTCTCCACCAGCCATTCGCTGACCGAAGGCAACCAGGAAGTCGTCGGTATCGACTACCCGGATCTGGTCAAGGACTGTGGCGTCGGCGACGAACTGCTGCTGGACGACGGCCGCGTGGTGATGCGCGTCGACACGGCCACCTCGACGGAGCTGAACTGCACCGTGATCATCGGTGGCCCGTTGTCCGATCACAAAGGCATCAACCGTCGCGGCGGTGGCCTGACGGCGCCGGCCCTGACTGAGAAAGACAAGGCCGACATCAAGCTCGCCGCCGAAATGGAAGTGGACTACCTCGCCGTGTCCTTCCCACGCGACGCTGCCGACATGGAATATGCCCGTAAGCTGCGCGACGAAGCCGGCGGTACTGCCTGGCTGGTGGCGAAGATCGAACGTGCCGAAGCCGTGGCCGATGACGAAACCCTCGATGCCCTGATCAATGCATCCGACGCTGTGATGGTTGCCCGTGGCGACCTGGGCGTGGAAATCGGTGACGCCGAGCTGATCGGTATCCAGAAGAAGATCATCCTGCACGCACGCCGTCACAACAAGGCCGTGATCGTAGCGACCCAGATGATGGAGTCGATGATCCAGAACCCGATGCCAACCCGTGCCGAAGTGTCCGACGTGGCCAACGCCGTGCTCGACTACACCGACGCCGTGATGCTCTCGGCTGAAAGTGCTGCCGGCCCTTACCCGCTGGAAGCCGTACAGGCCATGGCGCGTATCTGCGTCGGTGCCGAAAAGCACCCGACCAGCAAGACCTCCAGCCACCGCATCGGCAAAGTGTTCGAAAGCTGCGACCAGAGCATCGCCCTGGCTGCCATGTACACCGCCAACCACTCCCCGGGCGTCAAGGCGATCATTGCCCTGACCGAAAGTGGCTACACCCCGCTGATCATGTCGCGTATCCGTTCGTCGGTACCGATCTACGCGTTCACCCCACACCGCGAAGCCCAGGCCCGTGCGGCATTGTTCCGTGGCGTGTACACCATTCCGTTCGATCCAGCTTCGTTGGCCCCTAACGAAGTGAGCCAGAAGGCAATCGACGAACTGGTCAAGCGTGGCGTCGTAGAGAAAGGTGACTGGGTCATCCTGACCAAGGGCGACAGCTACCACACCACCGGTGGCACCAATGGCATGAAGATCCTGCACGTGGGCGACCCGCAGTTCTGAGTGACACGCTGAAAAACAAAAGCCCTGCCATGTGAATGGCGGGGCTTTTTGTATTTAAAGGCCTGGAGATCTGTTGAATTAAAGGGCCTCATCGCAGGCAAGCCAGCTCCCACAGTTGACCGCATTCCAATGTGGGAGCTGGCTTGCCTGCGATGGCGTCATCAACGCCGGGCAATAAACCCCGACAACGCCGCAATCGCCTCCGGTGACTTCAAACGCTGCACAAACAACGCCCCCTCGACCTCAATCACCTGCCGCAACTGTTCACGGTCGACACTTTTCATCAACTGTTTGCTGACCTGCACCGCTCCCGGCGCCAGGGTTTCAAAGCGCTGCGCAACTTCCCGCGCCTTGACCAGCGCCGCTTCACCGCTACCCATCGCCTCAGTAGCAATGCCCCACGCCGCCGCCTGCTCGCCGGTAAAGCCTTCGCCCAACAGCAACAGTTCAGCCGCTTTCGCATGCCCCAGCAGCCGAGGCAGGATCAGGCTGGAGCCAAACTCCGGGCACAGCCCCAGGTTGACGAAAGGCATGCGCAAGCGCGCATCGCGACTGATATAGACGAGATCGCAATGCAGCAACAGGGTCGTACCGATGCCGACCGCCGCACCCGCCACCGCCGCGATCACCGGCTTGCGGCAGTTGAGCAGGCTTTTCATGAAGTGAAACGGCGGGCTGTCCAGATCACTGGGCGGCTGTTCGAGGAAGTCGGCTATGTCGTTGCCGGCGGTAAAACACTCATTGCTGCCCTGGATCAGCACCGCACGGATACCTGAGTCCGCATCAGCCTGCTCCAACGCCTCGGCCAGTTGGGTGTACATGGCGCGGGTCAGGGCGTTTTTCTTGTCGGGGCGATTGAGCTGCAGGGTCAGCAGCCCGCCTTCGCGTTGCAGCAGGATGGCGTCGGTCATGGCGAATCTCGCGGCTGGAAAAGTCAGCGCTCAACCACGCGGCAGGAACATATCAGCCAGCAGTTGATTGCGCGGCAACCCCGCCAGGAACAGGCGTTTGGAAAACGCTTCGACATTGGCGGGGTGCCCGCAGAGTAAGGCCAGAGTTTGCCGCGAAACAAGCCGCAGTTGCGCCAATGCCTGGGCCGACTCAGCCGCCGTCCACAGCTCCACAGTCAGGTTCGCGTGCAGCGCGGCCAATTGCGCCAAGGGTTCGGCCAGATAATGCCCATCGGCATCATGGGCCAGGTGAATCAGGCGGATGGCGCCTTGGTGATCCTGGCGCAGTGCCTCGCGCAGCACGCCCCATAACGGCCCAAGCCCCGTGCCGGATGCCAGCAGCCACAGCGGCCGCGATTGCCAGTCAGGATCGTATTGCAGTGCCCCGCCACGTAATTCGCCGAGGCGCAGGCTGTCGCCCACCTGTAATTGCCGAGCAATAGCGCTGAATTCGCCGGGCAGGCGGCAATCGAGGTGAAACTCCAAAAACGGGTCTTCCTGCGGCAAGCTGGCCAACGAATACGGGCGCGCTACCTGACCTGCCCACAGCACCAGATGTTGCCCGGCCCGATAACGCAAGCCACGTTCAGGTTGCAGGCGCAGGCGCAGTACCTCGGGGCTCAACCAGTCGACGCCCACCACTTGCGCGGGCAAACCATCGTGCAGTGGGTCAAATGCTTCAACCTGTAAATCTGCGACAACCTCACACTGGCAGGCCAGACGCCAACCGTCCTGGCGTTGCGCCGGGCTCAGGGCATCGGGCTGCTTATCCACAACGTCACCCCGGCAACGCACCAGGCACGCATGGCAACTGCCCGCCCGGCAACTGTAGGGCACAGCCACACCCGCCAGATTCAAGGCATCCAGCAGGTTGCTGCCGGTGGCTACCGACCAGTGGCGTTCGCCGACGTGCAGTTCAGGCATATAAAGGCTCAATCAGAAGGGACCGGCACAGGGAATCATGCCTGCGACAGTTTGACCATAGTCGGGTGTATCGGCCACCGCGTCGGGTTATACTGCCGCGCCTTTTTAGCGTCGCGCCTTGCACCACTGTGGCGTGCCTTGGAAAGGTGGTTTCAGCCGACCGATGCAACACTGAAGCCACCTTTATTGAATGTTCCCTTATAGAGGAGCGCGACTCATGACCGTGATCAAGCAAGACGACCTGATTCAGAGCGTTGCCGACGCCCTGCAATTCATTTCCTACTACCACCCCGTTGACTTCATCCAGGCCATGCACGAAGCCTACCTGCGTGAAGAATCGCCGGCAGCCCGTGACTCCATCGCCCAGATCCTGATCAACTCGCGCATGTGCGCCACCGGCCATCGCCCGATCTGCCAGGACACCGGTATTGTTACCGTGTTCGTGCGCGTGGGCATGGACGTGCGTTGGGACGGCGCCACCATGGGCCTGGACGACATGATCAACGAAGGCGTGCGTCGCGCCTACAACCTGCCGGAAAACGTCCTGCGTGCTTCCATCCTGGCCGACCCGGCCGGCGCGCGTAAAAACACCAAGGACAACACTCCGGCCGTAATCCACTACTCCATCGTCCCGGGTAACACCGTGGAAGTGGACGTGGCAGCCAAGGGCGGCGGTTCCGAGAACAAGTCGAAAATGGCCATGCTCAACCCGTCCGACTCGATCGTCGACTGGGTGCTCAAGACCGTTCCGACCATGGGCGCCGGCTGGTGCCCACCGGGCATGCTCGGCATCGGCATCGGCGGCACCGCCGAGAAAGCTGCGGTAATGGCCAAGGAAGTGTTGATGGAGTCCATCGACATTCACGAGCTGAAAAAGCGCGGCCCGCAGAACCGTATCGAAGAGATGCGCCTGGAGTTGTTCGAGAAGGTCAACCAACTGGGCATCGGCGCCCAGGGCCTGGGTGGCCTGACCACCGTGCTCGACGTGAAAATCATGGACTACCCGACCCACGCAGCCTCGCTGCCGGTGTGCATGATCCCCAACTGCGCCGCCACCCGTCATGCACACTTTGTGCTCGATGGTTCAGGCCCGGCGTCGCTGGAAGCACCACCGCTGGACGCCTACCCGGAAATCGTCTGGGAAGCCGGCCCGTCGGCCCGCCGCGTCAACCTCGACACCCTGACCCCGGAAGAAGTACAAAGCTGGAAGCCGGGCGAAACCGTGTTGCTCAACGGCAAGATGCTCACCGGCCGCGACGCAGCTCACAAGCGTATGGTCGAGATGCTCAACAAGGGCGAAACCCTGCCGGTGGACCTCAAGGGTCGCTTCATCTACTACGTCGGCCCGGTTGATCCGGTGCGCGAAGAAGTGGTTGGCCCGGCTGGCCCGACCACGGCCACGCGGATGGACAAGTTCACCCGTCAGATCCTCGAGCAAACCGGCCTGTTGGGCATGATCGGCAAATCCGAGCGCGGCCCTACCGCGATCGAAGCGATCAAGGACCACAAGGCCGTGTACCTGATGGCCGTGGGCGGCGCTGCTTACCTGGTGGCGCAAGCCATCAAGAAGTCGCGCGTTGTCGCATTTGCCGAACTGGGCATGGAAGCGATCTACGAGTTCGACGTCAAAGACATGCCGGTCACCGTTGCGGTGGACAGCAAGGGCGAATCCGTACACATCACCGGTCCTGCCATCTGGCAGAAGAAGATCAGTGAAAGCCTGGCGGTCGAAGTGCAGTAAGCACTTCCCCGCAAGGAAAAAGGCGACTGCGGCCCCACGGCCCAGTCGCCTTTTTTATGGCGAACTCGGTCATGTGGGAGCTGGCTTGCCTGCTCCCACAGAAATTCCACGTGCCACAAGTTTGCGGCGGCTCATGCTATGGTGC
>NZ_VBVZ01000699.1 GCF_005863185.1 Pseudomonas edaphica | reverse complement strand
GTCGAACCGAGACATAATTTTACCGCCCTCTCTAACAAATCCCATACAACAATAAAATAACGCGTGAGCTCATGATAAAGATGGCCAAAAAACGAATGACTCAAGGTCGCGCACTTTCAGCGCTCCTCCTTCTTTGCAGCTTCACAGGCAGTCCCTTGGCGTACGCCGAGGACGTTGAGCGAATTGACTTTGATCAACTGTATGAAGCTTTTTTAAATAACGACAACTCGTCTCTTGAGCTGCCGCAGTACCAAAAACGCCTGCTAATTTCGGGAGTGGTGTTGCGTAACAGTGTGAACTTCTCCGGCAACCCACTCTTGACCGTCACCAGCCTTTCCTCTGACAGCGAAATGGCACGCATGACGAGCTATGATGCGGGCCAGGCAGAAAAAATGAAAAACCTTCAAGCCGGCGATGAGTTTAAAGCCATTTGCATACTCGGCCCTACTGTAGGGGGTTCCAGCCTTTCGTTACGGGATTGTGTACTCAAATGAACCTCGTCAATATGCGATGGCTGATGTTTCTCTCCTGCTGCGGCGCGCTCAATATTGCAGTCGCCGCCCCCTCTCCAAACAACGCGGTGGTCGAAGACCTGGTGTCGTGCAAGGCATCCATTGAAAGTGCCGTTGCATTCAACCAGGCGGTGCGAAGCCCAGAGTTCGATCTGACCAGCGCAGAGGAGTATGAGCCTTGGGGCGGCCTGGCCTGGAGGGTCTCCCCGCCGATCAAACTGGGCAGCGTCAGTTCCGATATCGTGATCATGGAGACCAATCGCAGTTTTTACCTGCGGATACCGTCCAAAAACCCTGAGACGGACATACGCGCAACCGCCAAGTCGATGCAGCTGACTAAAGCGGGCGAAAGTGATGACTATCTCGAGTATCAAAAAGACTTGGCCGACCGGACGATTCAGGTGCAAAGCTCTGAGGAGTCCGATGCTTATTGGGTTGGGTGTTTCTATGATCAGGAAGCGTTTCAACGTGCGGAGGAGGCGCGGCTTGACGCCGTTCCAGAACGGATAAAGCAACGCAAGCAGTACCAGGAAATACTCGAAGCACAATAAACGTTACCTGCCCCACCGGGGCGCAAGATTGCGCCCCGGCAAGACTGGAATCTACCTGCCCCGGCGGTGTGCCAGGCGTTGCACAGTGGCAACCAGTAGATCGACCTCATCGACCGTGTTGTAAAACGCCAACGAGGGCCGCACGGTCGCTTCGACACCAAAACGACGCAAAATCGGTTGCGCACAATGATGCCCGGAACGTACCGCAATGCCCTCCTGGTTGAGGGCAGTGCCGACTTCCTCGGTACGGTAGCCCGGCAATACGAAGGACAACACGCTGGCCTTGTGAGCCGCTGTGCCGATCAACCGCAAACCTGGAATCGCCGATAACCCACGCGTGGCATACACCAGCAGGTCATGCTCGTAACGCGCGATATTTTCCAGGCCGACACGCTCGACGTAGTCCAACGCCGCGCCCAACCCCACAGCATCAGCGATGTTGCCGGTGCCCGCCTCAAATCGCGCAGGAGCGGGCTGGTAGACCGTCTTGTCGAACGTAACGTCCGCAATCATGTTGCCACCGCCTTGCCAGGGCGGCAGGATCTCGAGGAGATCCTTCTTGCCATACACCACGCCGATGCCGGTTGGCCCAAAGATCTTGTGCCCGGAGAACACAAAAAAGTCGGCGTCCAGCGCCTGCACATTCACCCGCAGATGCGAAACCGATTGCGCACCATCCACCAGCACTCTTGCACCGACGCCATGCGCCAACGCAATCACTTCAGCCACCGGCGTGACGGTTCCAAGGGCGTTGGAAACCTGCGTAATGGCCACCAACCTGGTTCGCGGGCAGAGCAGTTTTACATACTCCTCCAGAATGATCTGCCCGGTGTCGTCCACCGGAATCACGCGGATTTTCGCCCCGACCTCGGCCGCCAACTGCTGCCAGGGTACGATGTTGGCGTGGTGCTCGAGTTGGGAGACGATAATCTCATCGCCCGCCCCGATGTACTTGCGCCCGAACGTATTGGCGACCAGGTTGATGCCTTCCGTTGCACCCCGCACGAACACGATTTCATCCGATGAACGCGCCCCAAGAAAGCGCGCCACGGTATTGCGCGCACCCTCGTAGGCATCGGTCGCCCGCGCGGCCAATTCATGCGCAGCGCGGTGGATATTGGAGTTTTCGTGTGCGTAAAAGTAGCTGAGGCGATCGATCACCGCCTGAGGCTTCTGGGTGGTGGCGGCGTTGTCAAACCATACCAAAGGTTTGCCATTAACCCGCTCGGCCAGGATCGGGAAGTCCCGGCGAATGGCCTGTACGTCAAAACTTGTACGGGCTTGAGGTTGCCCACCCGCCTGTGGCGCCTTTTCCAGTCCTGGCGCCTGCGCCTGCTCGAGAAAATAGAACTGCGCTCCGGATGACGGCGCCGGGGAAGGTGCAGGCTGCGAGTGCGTCAGTAAACTCCTCAGCGCATCGCCGTCAAGCCCCCCATACGGTTGTTCCAGCAGCAGTACAGGCTGATCAACCGAGGTCGACTCGCCACCAAAATAGTAAGACGCACCTGGCACACCTGTAGCGGGCGTACCCGCAATACTGCTCCCCGGATAAACCTGGGGGATAGCTGCGGTGTACGCTTCAGGTGAGCCAAGGTTAAGACCATCTGCTGTGCCCGCCGGAGCCGCTATAGGAGCAGCATGGGGCAACGCCTCCAGGCTCGGAGCATTACCCGGTCGCGACGAACGAGCGCCACCACCCGGCAAACTGGCAAAGAGTTCGTTGGCCAGTTGCCCCAACACGCCAATATCCAACAAACCATCGGGCGTTTGCGTCGCCGAGGCGTCGGGTGAATTACTTGTAAGTGTCTGGATAGTCATGATATTTGCCGACCTCCACATCATCGAGCACCGCCAGGGCATCCTCGGTCAGCACCGCCAACGAGCAGTACAACGAGATCAGGTACGAAGCGATTGCGTTGCGGTTGATGCCCATGAAGCGCAC
>NZ_VBVZ01000698.1 GCF_005863185.1 Pseudomonas edaphica | reverse complement strand
GTCGGTAACCACCAAAAGTAACCACCCCGCCTGGTTACCATCCGTCATAGGGATCTCCGTCACGGAGTCGCTCGGCTCCAACATAAGCCCATTTTAAATTGAGGTGATGCCATGAAAGAACCTAGCGCGCTAACCAAGAACATCACTGAATGGCTAAAGAAGACCGGCTTCCCGTTGGAAATGGAAGCGGCGGCAGCATTTCGCGAGGCCGGGTTCGACGTTAGACAATCTGCCACCTTTGCCGACCCCCAAGCCGATAAAGGGCGAGAAATAGATGTGCTTGCGCAAGATCCGGACTGGATTGGGATATTGGACATTTCCTTTGTCGTTGAGTGCAAGTCAACCCAAAATCCCTGGGTAGTATTCATGTCCGATGACGTACTCAAAACCTCAAATAGACTGGATGCTTTTGGCGTCAAATCTGGTGCTGCTCGTGCCGTATTGAAAAAACGTGTATCGATGGGAATACGGCGCGAACTTCCTCTCCTGACTAAATATATAGAACGCCCTAATCGTGGGGGTTATGGTTTCCGCCAAGCCATGGGAGGTAAGAACGATGAGGCTTTCGGAGCAGCAATATCGGTATTAAAAGCTTGCCACGGAGTGTCTCAAGATGAAGGAGAGGGAAAGCTGCCGCGTTTGGCATTCGCCTTTCCGATCATCGTCGTAGATTCACCACTATTCGAATGCGAGAGGAGTAGCGAGGGTGAGCTAGTGTTAACCGAGGTTCAGAAAAGCGAATTTCTATTCTCGGCACATATACCCAGTCAGGTTGGATGTTGCATTAGAGTGGTGAGACGAGAGTGTCTGACCGAGGTTGCCCGAGAATCAAAGGAACTGGCAGACGCACTAAGGGACAATTTGGCAAGAGATGAAAGCAGAATCCTAGCTGATGCGTTGTGACATGAAACATTACGTTTAGCCAAGGAACACAAAAAGGGTCGCGCCCACGCTCGAAACCTTGGCTATTGTTAACAGGGTGGCGGGGTGGACAACCTCATTAGGGACTAACTTTTGCTAACAAGCCGCGAGCGCTCTCATCCGCTCCAGGCCGGCCCGATGTCAGCTTTTGTCAGGTTCTGATGCGTGATGAATGAAGGGCTTTGACTGCTTCCAACTCCGCTTTCATTTAAAGTTTTGACCACTTTTCGGAAGCAAATGAGATAATGCAAGACGGCGGAGGTACCCATGTACCCTATCGATTAGGCCACAGGCTAATCCTCGCTTCGCGATTTCACCATGGAGAGAAAAAATTATGGACATACTTATAAAGCTATTTGATTTCTTAGAAAAGAACCAAAATATTGCGTCTGCCGTGTCTGCAATTGCAAGTGCGGCCGCGGCTATTATTGCAGTGCTAGTTTCAATCTACGCGGTACGGGTATCTGCAAAATCGGCGAAGCAGCAACAACTCCATAACACTTTAACAGTTAAGCCCATCCCTGAAGTAATGATTGGAGACTACGAAAACTCCTTGCGAGTTAAGCTCAGGAATAACGGAGCCGGACCGTTGCTAGTGACATCTCTAGTCGCAACGCTTCATGAAAAACCACATTCATCTTTAATCGACTGCATGCCCGACCTTAGAGGTAGGCACTGGACAAATTTTGCGGGGGTTGTTGACGGGCGAGCCCTCCTCCCCGGGGATGAGATTGTTCTTGTGGAACTGACTGCAGAGCCAGGGGAAACAACCTTTAGCATTTCTCGCGAACTTGCAAAACATGCGCTATCTCATACGGAAATAGTAATTAAATATACCGACGTCCAAAACTCAGTATTTTTGCCGTATAAAAAATCTCTTTCATGGTTCGGGCGAAACCTCGAATAAGTCAGCATTCGGAACGCTAACGCGTATGGTCGGCCGAAGAGCAGTAAGATCGAATCGCCTGAAGGCATCTTGGAAACCATCAGAATCTAACGAGCGGCGCAGTTTTCCAGCTTCAAAGCTACGTAAAAAATGCCGCGTCGTAGAGGTCGGTCCGCACGATGAAGGTAAGTATCCATGTTGGTATCCACTGTTTTATTAGGTACGGGCGTGGATACCTTGGTGGTGACCGCTCTCCCTGGGTCACCGACGCACCAAATCCCATTTACCGAAACACCCCTCGGAAGGCTGGCGACCAGTTCCGGCCGGCGAGTGTTGCGCAGTATTTCGCGCACACCCACCGCGCACCTGGCCTGCGCGAAGCAGTGCCCCCGGCAACGTTTCACGCCCCTCCACGCAGCATATTCACGCACTGAGGCCTTGTAACACCCGGTGTAACAGCAGATCGAGTTGTTTCAGATTGGGGCCGCATGATGCCAGCGCGACGATGTAGAGGCTCCAGCGCCAGCAATGGCCCGCCGGTTTACTGCGCAGCAATTGCGCAAATTGCGCACCGCTAATGCGTATTCTGGGTGCGCACCGGAGGTAGGTTCGCACTGAGGTTCGCAACCTCCTACGCGAACCTGGTGCGAACCAGGCTGCCAGCCTGTTATCAAAAGTTATGGTTGCCAGGCGCTGGTTTCCACTGTGGCTTCCACCAAAAGCAGGTGTTTTGACTGGCAACTCTGTAATTTGCGAAACCTAACCCACGGGTGAAGCGCAGCGAGTCTGCCGCCACCGTTCGCGAACCACCCCACGCAATCGTCCTTAAGCGTCATTGATGCCCCATCCGTACACGATGTGATTTACCACGAGGCAGCAGGCTGGAGCCCAACTTTGATATCAGACACAGCAAGACTTAAACATCGATGGCGCTGTTCGCAGGCGAGCACGCGACGAGAGCATCAAGGAAGCTCAGGCACAACAGCGGGAGGGGTACCAACTGGAGGGCGTTGGATGCAATTGAATTAAAACGAAACCGAAGGCGCGTCTGAGGCCGCATTTGGCCTCATTTTTATATCAACAAGAAATTGTTATGAAGCTGAGCCAAGAAAATGAAACCGCAGGTCTAAAACTGGCCCCACTGATTTAGGGTGCATCTTTATAATAACTTGCTTCACAAATTTATTAAAACCGAGAACGAGCTCTGCCATGT
>NZ_VBVZ01000697.1 GCF_005863185.1 Pseudomonas edaphica | reverse complement strand
ATGGTCATCGCCCCGATCATCTTCTGCACCGTTGTCAGCGGCATCGCTGGCATGCAAAGCATGAAATCGGTGGGCAAAACCGGCGGCTACGCGCTGCTGTACTTCGAAGTTGTTTCCACCATTGCCCTGCTGATCGGCCTGATCGTCGTTAACGTTGTGCAACCGGGCGCCGGCATGCACATCGACGTGGCAACCCTGGACGCCTCTAAAGTCGCGGCCTACGTGACCGCTGGTGCAGACCAGAGCGTGGTTGGCTTTATCCTCAATGTGATCCCGAACACCATCGTCGGTGCCTTCGCCAACGGCGACATCCTGCAAGTGCTGATGTTCTCGGTGATCTTCGGTTTTGCCCTGCATCGCCTGGGTGCCTACGGCAAGCCGGTGCTGGACTTTATCGATCGCTTCGCCCACGTGATGTTCAACATCATCAACATGATCATGAAGCTCGCGCCAATCGGTGCCCTGGGCGCCATGGCGTTCACCATCGGTGCCTACGGCGTAGGTTCCCTGGTGCAATTGGGCCAACTGATGATCTGCTTGTACATCACCTGCATCCTGTTCGTGGTCGTGGTGCTGGGCGCCATCTGCCGTGCGCACGGTTTCAGCGTGTTGAAGCTGGTTCGCTACATCCGTGAAGAGCTGCTGATCGTTCTGGGCACTTCCTCCTCCGAATCCGCACTGCCACGCATGCTGATCAAGATGGAGCGTCTGGGCGCGAAGAAATCCGTAGTAGGCCTGGTGATCCCGACCGGCTACTCCTTCAACCTCGACGGTACGTCGATCTACCTGACCATGGCTGCCGTGTTCATCGCCCAGGCGACTGACACCCACATGGACATCACCCACCAGATCACCTTGCTGCTGGTGCTGCTGCTGTCCTCCAAAGGCGCTGCAGGCGTGACCGGTTCGGGCTTCATCGTGCTGGCTGCGACCCTGTCGGCCGTAGGCCACCTGCCGGTTGCCGGCCTGGCGCTGATCCTGGGTATCGACCGCTTCATGTCCGAAGCCCGCGCACTGACCAACCTGGTCGGTAACGCCGTTGCCACCATCGTTGTGGCCAAGTGGGTTAAAGAGCTGGACACCGACAAGCTGCACAGCGAGCTGGCGTCCGGCGGCACCGGTATCTCCGACACCCGCCCGGAAGATGACCTGGGCGTGGCTGAAGGCCCTGCTCCTGCTATCAAGTAAAAAATTGCCCAAGGTGTGAACAACACCCAAAGCCTGCAAACGCCCCGACTGGTTCGGGGCGTTTGCGTTTCTGGCGTGGCGCTTTGGGTTTTGCTTGCTTTACAGTAAGTGAATACTTCATTCGCCGTAGGAGACCTGATGGACAGTGTGGATCTTAATGTCCTGCGCAGCGTGCTCGAATGGCGCCGTGCCGGGCACCGAGTAGTTTTGTACAGCGTGGTCCAGACCTGGGGCAGCGCCCCACGCCCGCCGGGGGCGATGTTGGCCTTGCGTGGCGATGGCGTGGTGATCGGCTCCGTGTCGGGTGGTTGCATCGAGGACGACTTGATCGCGCGCTTGCAGGATGGCCGCTTGCCGGAGGATGGCCCGCCGGTGCAGTTGGTGACCTATGGGGTCACCCGCGATGAGGCGGCGCGTTTCGGCCTGCCGTGCGGCGGCACGTTGCGCCTGACTGAGGAACGCGTGGATGAATTTGGCTGGGTCTCGCAGCTGCTGGCGCGCTGCGAAGACCATCAGATCGTCGCGCGTGAACTGGACCTGAGCAGTGGCACGGTGACCTTGAGCGGCGCGGCCAAGACCGACGTCGTGACCTTTGATGGCGAGCGCCTGCGGGCTATCTACGGCCCGCGTTGGCGTTTGCTGCTGATCGGCGCCGGGCAGCTGTCGCGCTACGTGGCTGAAATGGCGCGCCTGCTGGATTTCGAAGTGCTGATCTGCGACCCGCGCGAAGAATTCGTCTACGGCTGGGAAGAGCAGCATGGCCGCTTTGTGCCCGGCATGCCGGATGAGGCGGTGCTGAATATCCAGACGGATGAGCGCACGGCCATCGTCTGCCTGACGCACGACCCTCGATTGGACGATATGGCGCTGCTGACGGCTCTGAACTCATCGGCGTTCTACATTGGCGCCCTCGGTTCGCGGGTCAATACGCAGAAGCGCCGGGAAACCCTGGCGGCGCTGGGATTGTCGGCGGAGGCGATCGCGCGTCTGCATGGGCCGATCGGTCTGCATATCGGTAGTCATACGCCGGCCGAAATTGCTCTGTCATTGATGGCGGAAATTGTCGCGATCAAGAATGGCGTGGCACCGATGCAGAAGAAACCGTTGCCAGTGGAGGCTGAGTAATGGTGACGGCGATTGTGCTGGCGGCGGGGCAGGGCAGTCGCTTTCGCGCTGCGGCCGGTGCTGATCAAGACAAGCTGCTGGCTGATTGCATCGGGCTTGACGGCATAACGCGGCCAGTGATTGAGCAGGTGTTGATGAATTTGCCAGGGCGCGTTGTAAGGCGTTGGCTGGTCACTTCGCCGGACCGCCTGGCCGTTATTCGCTTGGCCAAGGCGTATGGCTGTGAAGTCTTGCTGCTCGAATCGGCCGGTATGGGTGACAGCATCGCGGCGGCTGTCGCAGCCAGTGGTGAGGCCGATGGCTGGTTGGTGGTGTTGGGGGATATGCCGTTTATTCAGCCGTCGACCATTGAGCGGGTGGTTGATGCGGTCCAGGACGATGGCATCAGTGTGCCGGTGCAGGCGGGTAAATACGGGCATCCGGTGGCTTTTGGCCGGGTGCTTGGGCCGCGAATGATGGCATTGAGCGGTGATCGTGGCGCAAAGCCGTTATTTGCCCAGGCGAGTGTGCAGGAGGTGCGAGTGGAAGATCCCGGTGTGCTGTGGGATGTGGACCTGCCGCAAGCATTGAGTTTCAGCGCGGACTAACTGTGGGAGCGGGCTTGCCCGCGATGCAGGCACCTCGGTGTGTCAGACACGCTGCGGTGATGCTATCGCAGGCAAGCCAGCTCCCACCTTTGATCTCCACAAGGCAAAAGTTGAACGCCCATAAAAAAGC
>NZ_VBVZ01000696.1 GCF_005863185.1 Pseudomonas edaphica | reverse complement strand
TGTCGAGCCAGGCGCAGGTCACGCTGCAACTGAATGAACTGGATAACGTCGCCGGCCTGGTCTCGGCCGGGCAATCGCTGAGCCTGAATGCGACGGGGCTGATCAATAACCAGGGCGGGCGAATTGCTGCACGCCAAGCCGCGCAATTGCGGGCCGCTTCACTGGACAACAGCCAAAAGGGCGTGCTCACCAGCCAAGGCACGCTGGGTATTGAACTGAGTGGCACCCTGGCCAACCAGCAGCAGGGACGGATCGAGTCCACCGGTGGTGCGCAGGTCAAGGTCGGTGCGTTGGATAACCAGCAGGGCGGTGTGCTCAACAGCAGCCAGACCCTGAACCTGACGGCGGGTGCGGTGAATAACAGTGGCGCAGGCCAGATCGCCAGTGCCCAGGGCCTGAACGCGAATCTCGGCAGCCTCAATCAACAGGACGGCGGCCGTTTTTACAGCAACACCGACCTGAACCTCAACCTCAACCAGGGCCATCTGGATAACCGCAGCGGGCTGATCAATGCCACCGGGCAATTGACCCTCGACAACCTCAACAGCGTGGACAACCGCCAGGGCGAAATCTCCAGCGCGCGGGCCTTTACCGTTGCGGCACGTACCGTCGATAACGCTGCCGGCAAGTTGCTCAGCGACCAGGGGCTGACCCTGCAGATTGCACAGACCTTGAATAACAGTGCGGGATTGATTGCAGCCACCGGCTTGCAGATCGATGTCGCCAGCCTGGTCAATGACCAAAACGGCAGCGTGAGCAGTCGCGGTACGCTGAACGCCCGTGTGGCGGGCATGCTGGATAACCGTGGCGGTAGCCTCAGCGGCGCCGGTGCAAGCCAGCTCAGTGTGGGCAGCCTCAACAACGGCAGTGGGCGTCTGTCCAGCCAGGCCAGTTTGACCCTGGACCTCAATCGCGGTCATCTGGACAACCAGGGCGGCGTGATCAGCGCGCCCGGCCAGTTGCTGCTGAATCACTTCAACAGTGTCGACAACCGCAACGGGGAAATTTCCAGCACCACCGGCTTCACGCTGCAAGCTGACACTCTGGATAACCGCAGTGGCAAGGTGTTGAGCGAGCAGTCGCTGACCCTGGCCATCGCCCAGGCCTTGAACAATGCGGCCGGCCGGGTGAGTGCGGCATCGTTGCAGGTACAGGCTGGCAGTCTCGACAACAGCAGCGGCCACTTAGTGGCACGCGACAGCTTGAATATGGGCGTTGGTGCCGCACTGCTCAACCACAGCGGGGAGATCCTGAGCCAGGACGTACGGCTCACGGCAGGTACGCTGGATAACGCCCAAGGTCGGGTGCAGGGCGACAATCTGCTGAAGATCGACAGCGGCGCACTGGGCAATCGCAATGGCACGCTTGCCAGCGGCCAGGCCCTGCAACTGAGCAGCGCCGACCTCAATAATCAGGGCGGCCAGCTAAGCGCCGGCGGCACCCTGCAACTGCGTGCCGGGCGGGTGGACAATAGCGCGGGCGGGCGCATCAATGGCAAGGCCCTCAGCGCCAGCGTGACCGGCCTGGACCAGCACAACGATGGCCGTCTCTACAGCCAGAGCGATGTGAGCCTGGACCTTAACCGTGGCCATTTGAATAACCAGGGTGGCGTGATCAACGCGCCGGGCTCACTGCTGTTGAGCAACCTCAGCAGCGTCGACAACCAAGCTGGGGAAATCTCCAGCGCCAGCGGTTTCAGCCTGCAAGCGGACAGCCTGGATAACACCCGCGGCAAGGTCTTGAGCGAGCAGGCGCTGACCCTGCGTATCGCCCGTGTACTGGAGAACGCCAAAGGCCTGGTCTCAGCCGCAAGCCTGGACGCCCGCACCGCAAGCCTGGGCAACCAGGACGGCACACTGCGTGCCCGTGATGGCTTTAACCTGAGCGTCGACGGCCTGCTGGACAACCGCAGCGGCAAGTTGCTGGCCAGTGATCTTGCGTTGGCGGCAGGCGGTCTGGACAACAGCAACGGTCAGGCTCAAGGCGACCACACCCTGGCGATCAACAGCGGGGCACTGACCAATCAGCACGGCACCCTGGCCGCGGGCAGCCACTTCACGCTCACTGCAGCGAGCCTGGACAACACCGACGGTAAGCTCACCAGCGACGGCGCCTTGGCCGCCGCCATTTCCGGGCACTTGCTTAACCAGGTCGGCCTGTTGGCGGCCACTGGCAACCTCAGCCTGAACCTGGGCAGCCTCGATAACCAACGCCAGGGACGCATCAGCAGCAAAGCCGACCTGACCCTGGCCGGCAACACCCTCGATAACCGCGCCGGCAACCTCGGGGCGGTCGGTGTGTTGAAACTCAACGCAACCACCCTGGATAACCGCCAGGGCAGCGTGTACGCGAACAATCAGCTCCATCTGTTGCTGGGCGATGCCCTGAACAACCAGCAAGGGACCTTGCGCGGTGACGCCAAGCTGGACCTGCAAGCCGGCCAGGTGGACAACAGCGATGGCGGGCGCATCAGCAGTGGCCAGTCGCTGAACGCCAGCGTGACCGGGCTGGATCAGCACAATGACGGCCGGCTGTTCGGCCAGGGCGATGTTAGCCTGGACCTCAATCGCGGCCACCTGAACAATCAGGGCGGTGCCATCACCGCACCGGGTCAGTTGCTGCTGAGCAACCTCAACAGCGTCGCCAACCAAGGGGGTGAAATCTCCAGCAGTCGTGCGTTTACCCTGGTTGCCGAGACACTGGACAACAGCAACGCCAAGGTCCTCAGTGAACAGGCGCTGACCCTGCGCATCGCCCGCGCGCTGGACAACACCAAGGGCCTGGTGTCGGCCAAGACGCTGGAATTGCATGCCGGCAGCCTGAGTAACCTGGGTGGCACGGTCAGTGCCACCGAAGGCGCAGCGTTGCAGGTCGACGGTGCGCTGGATAACCGCAACGGCAAGCTGCTCGCGCGCACGGCCTCGGTCAATGCAGGCTCCCTGGACAATCGCCAAGGCTTGCTCCAGGGCGATGCCACGCTGAACCTCAACAGCCAGGGCGCCGTGGATAACCGTCAGGGCACGCTGTATGG
>NZ_VBVZ01000695.1 GCF_005863185.1 Pseudomonas edaphica | reverse complement strand
CGCCTGGATCGCGCACGTAATCGAGCAGGTCGTTGCTCTCGTTGTAGTGAATACCCAGGCTTTGCTCCTGAATAAACGCGTTGTAGCAAACCGCGTCCAATTGCAGGCACGCCGCCAGGGCAATCGGACCCAGCGGGCAGTGCAGGGCCAGGGCCACGTCGTAGGCTTCGGCCATGTTGGCGATCTTGCGGGTTTCGGTGATGCCGCCAGCGTGGGACGCGTCCGGTTGGATGATGTCGACATAACCTTCGCTGAGCACACGCTTGAAGTCCCAACGGGAAAACAGCCGCTCGCCCAGGGCAATCGGCGTACTGGTCAACGGCGCCAGTTCCTTGAGCGCTTCGTAGTTTTCGCTGAGCACCGGCTCTTCGATAAACATCAGCTTGTACGGGTCCAGCTCTTTCATCAGCACCTTGGCCATGGGCTTGTGCACGCGGCCATGGAAGTCGACGCCGATGCCGACGTTAGGCCCGACCGCATCGCGCACGGCGGCAACGTTGGCCAATGCCAGGTCGACTTTCTCGAAGCTGTCGACGAACTGCAATTCTTCGGTGCCATTCATTTTCACGGCGGTGAAGCCACGGGCCACGGCCTCTTTGGCGGCACGGGCGGTGTCGGCGGGGCGGTCGCCGCCGATCCAGGAATACACGCGGATCTTGTCACGCACCTGGCCACCCAACAGGTCGCTGACCGACACGCCGAGCGCCTTGCCCTTGATGTCCCACAGCGCCTGGTCGATACCGGCGAGGGCGCTCATGTGCACCGCGCCGCCACGGTAAAAGCCACCGCGATAGAGCACGGTCCAGATATCTTCGATATTGCGTGGGTCTTTGCCGATCAAATAGTCGGAAAGTTCTTCAACGGCGGCGGCCACGGTGTGGGCGCGGCCCTCCACCACAGGCTCACCCCAACCGGTCACGCCCTGGTCGGTCTCGACCTTGAGGAAGCACCAGCGCGGCGGGACGATAAAGGTGGTCAGTTTGGTGATTTTCATCTTCTTATCTCTCTTATCGATGCAGCGCCAGGGGCGCAAACCTTGAGTTCAGTTAAGCGCGTTCCAGGCCGCGACATAGGCCTGGGCATTGCTCGCCACTTGGTCCACCGACATGCCCGGTTTGAACAACCCGGAACCCAGGCCAAAGCCCTTGGCGCCAGCGTCGAAATACACCTGCATGTTGCCTGGGGTCACGCCGCCCACCGGCAGCAGTAAGGTACCGGTCGGCAATACCGCCAGCCACGCCTTGATCACCGCCGGGCCCATTTGCTCGGCCGGGAACAGCTTCAAAACATCCGCGCCTTCGGCCAGAGCGGCGAAGGCTTCGGTCGGCGTCGCCACACCCGGCGACAGGAACAGCCCCGCCGCTTTGGCGGCACGCAATACCTTGGCATCGCTGTGGGGCATGACGATGACTTGGCCGCCGGCGGCTTTGACCTGCTCGACCTGTTCCGGGGTCAACACGGTGCCCGCGCCGATCAGGCAATCGGCGGGCAAGGTGTCGCGCAGGGTGCGGATGCTGGTGTAAGGGTCCGGCGAATTCAGTGGCACTTCGATCACGCGAAAACCGGCCTCATAGAGCACCTGGCCGACCGCCTGCGCTTCATCCGGGCGCACGCCGCGCAAGATTGCGATCAAACCGTTGTGTGCGAGTGCTTGCTTGAGCATGTCAGGCCTCCTGTACAGGTTGAGTGAGCCCAGCAGCGACGGCCAACTGCCACAGACCGCGCGCGGTGGCTTCCTGCGCGAGGCTGACGTGGACGAAGCCGCAGAGGGCAAGGGCGCGTTGGTAGCGGGCGCAGAGGTCGGCAGCGCCGACCAGGACGATAGGCTTGTGTTTGGCCTGCTGCGGCAAACCGGCGAGTTCGTGGCCGATCAGCAGGCCGGACAGATAATCGGGCTGCTCGTCTGGCGCCAGTTCGCCGGTCAACCCCAGGGTACGAGCGCTGAACAAGGTCGACAGCACGCCGCGCTGGCCGTCGTTTGACAGCGCCACGTGGACGCCACGATCAAACGCCGCGACCTGGAATTTTTCGGATTGTTGCTGGGTACGCCCGAGAATGCTGTGCTTACTGAGTACCGCAAACAGCTCGCCGGTCATGAACGTGTCGAAGTGGGTGATGCAGCCTTCAACCACCTCGACCCATTTGGAATGGCTGCCCGGCAGGCCGATCAACACGTCGGCGCCCAGGCCTTGCAGCACACCCAGCACCTGGGTTTCTTCGCCACGCATCACATTGGGCAAGCCGACCCGCTCGATCACACCCGGCACAATATGCACCTGCACCCCGCGCAGGCTGCGCACCGGGTGCAAGGCCTGGCCGAGGCTGGCGACGTCGACGGGCGTTTGCCGATAGGCCGCTTCGCTCCAGCCTTGGGCGCTGCCGACCATGCCGCAGGCAATCACCGGCAGGCCGGGCTGCGCGTCGAGCCAGTCGCCGCAGGCCGCATCGAACGCCAACTCAAAGCCGTCACTGCACAGCACGCCAGCAATGACCCGGGGTTCGCTGGGCAGGTGCATGATGCCGAACGCCCACGCGCGCTGTTCGAGCACACAGCCAGCCGGGCCGAGTTTGTAAGCACGAAGGGAGCTGGTCCCCCAGTCGAGCGCGATCAATTGCGCCTGCATCGCTTCACCTGAAATGAGTGGGTGCTGAAAAAGCTGATGGGCGAATATAAACCTACGGCTGGCAATATCTCAATATATAAATATCAGTCCCATATATTGGGAGACCATAATAAAAAATCCCATCGCCTTTGCTCAGGGTGATGGGATCAGGTGCAGCAGTGGTTAAAAAATAGACAGGTTCAGCTCACGCATCGCGCCCATCCAGATCGCGTAATCGGTGTGATCTTTCAGGTCATCACCGGTATCCGGGTGCAGGAACACCACCAACCCATCGCGATGCAGCGCCAGCCAGGGCAACACCACGCCGATGTATTCCGGCTCGAATGCCAGCTGGCAGCTCCAGTCCGGGTGGGGGCCGACCGGCTTTTCGTGTACACGGCCCATGCTCAGCGGGAACAGCTTGGCTGCGTCCTCGCAG
>NZ_VBVZ01000694.1 GCF_005863185.1 Pseudomonas edaphica | reverse complement strand
GTTCATGAGTCGGCTCGATACTTGCGCTTTTTGGTACGGGCTTGATCCGCGCGCTTTTATAAGAAGCCGAAACTAACAAATTTAGCGCGTGATGGGCGCAGGAAATGTCGCGATGCTCGACCTCGGCGCTCCCGGTGCTTAGGCTTGCGATCAATTGATCAACCAGAGTCAGCCCATGACCCGTGACACCCTCGAACACAACCAAATCCCGATCTACTTCGTCGCCGTGCTCCTGGCGGTCGCATTTGGCGTGTTCGCCCCTTTGTCAGCCCAAGGTCTTGGCGTGCTGGTCACACCTGCCATCGCAGTGCTGATGTATGCCATGTTCCTGCAAATTCCGTTTCTGGACCTGCGCCAGGGCCTGGGTAATAAACGCTTTATCTGCGCATTGCTGCTGGCCAATTTCATTCTGGTGCCCTTGCTGGTGTGGGCGTTGACCCGGGGCCTGGTGGAACGCCCGGCGTTGCTGGTGGGCGCGCTGCTGGTGTTGCTTACGCCGTGTATCGACTATGTGGTGGTGTTTACCCATATCGGCAAGGGTGACTCGCGGCTGATGCTGGCGACGACGCCGGTGTTGTTGTTGCTGCAATTGGTGCTGCTGCCGGTGTACCTGAGCTTCATGCTGGGCGCCCAGTCCGCCGTGGTGGTGGCGGTGGGGCCGTTTGTCGAGGCGTTCCTGTTGCTGATTGTGCTGCCGATGGTCCTGGCGGTGCTGACCACCTGCCTGGCGCGGCGCTCAAGCGCTATCAATGTTTGGAACAACGCCTGGGCCTGGCTGCCGGTGCCGGCGATGGCGTTGGTGCTGTTTGTGGTGATCGGCTCGCAGATCACTTCGGTGGTGCGCGATATTGCGTTGTTGTTGCCGGTGATCCCGGTGTACCTCGGCTTCCTGTTGCTGGCGCCGCTGATAGGCGCGCTGGCTGCGCGGTTGTTTGCGTTGCCTGCTGTTGCCGCGCGGGCGGTGACCTTCAGTGCTTCGACGCGCAACTCATTGGTGGTGCTGCCACTGGCGTTGGCCCTGCCTGAAGACGTGCGCGGGCTGGCCGCAACGGCGGTGATCCTCCAAACCCTGCTTGAGCTGGTGGGCGAGCTACTATACATCCGGCTGATTCCCGCGCTGGTGTGGCGCGCCGGTCGATAAGTCCATAAATACTCGGATTTGTTCAGGCGTTATTCAGGGGTGGAGTCGGCACCATGGAGTCGGCGTACCCCACCTGAAAGGACATTCGATGGATCACCGCAGCCGTTATCGCCTGGAGTCTCTGGGCCTGTTTCTGATCGCTTTATTGCTGTTTACCTTGGGCATCTGGGACGAGCAACCCCAAGGCTTTGACGGGCGCTGGGCGTTGTTCATGCAGGAAATGTTTCGCCATGGCGCGAGTCTTTTTCCTACCACCTACGGCCAGCCGTACCCGGACTATCCCGGCACTGCGACTTTCTTCAGTTTTGTGTTTGCCCGCCTGTTCGGTGCGCCGAACCACCTGGCCAACGTACTGCCGACGGCCCTTGCTGCGGCGGGCGTGATCACCCTGATCTATCGCCTGCTGGTGCCGTTCAGTCGGCCTTGGGCATTGCTGACGGTGCTGCTGACGCTGCTTACCACCCAATTGCTCGATAAGTCGCGCTCGGTCTGCCTGGACCTGATGGTCGCGCTCTTATGCGTAGGCGGCTTCTACCTGCTGCACACGGGCGAGCGTCTCGGGTCACGGCTTCGACAGTTGGCGGTGTTCCCGTTGTTTGTGCTGGCCTTCGCGATTCGTGGGCCTTTGGGGCTTATCGAAGTCTGCGGCGTGGTGTGCGTTTACTGGGCGTTGGGCAAGCCGGGCGAGCGGGTCAAGCAGGTGTTGATCCATGGTTTTGTCGGGCTGCTGTTGCTCGGGGCCTGCTGGTGGGCGCTGATGAAGCTGGCGCGTTTCAGCGGTGGCGAGGCCTTTGCCGACGATGTGTTCAGGATGCAGGTCAGTGGGCGCCTCGACGAGTCCGGCGAGCCGTTCTACTTCTACTTCAAGCTGAGTTTGTATCGCTATTTCCCGGTGGTGCCGTTGGCGTTGGCGGCGATGATCGCGCTGCGGCATCGCTGGTCTGAGCGCTGGGTCAACGAAGACGTGCAAATGGTGGTGCGGCTGGCGGCCTGTGGCCTGATGATCCTGCTCGGGCTGTCGGTGCCGCACTTCAAGCGCGCTTACTACATTCTGCCGATGGTGCCGATGTTTGCCGCTGTCGCCGCCTATGGGCTGCTCCAGGCGCAAAACTGGTTCGTTGGCGTGCGCCGCTGCTACGAATGGCTTGTCGTGGCGCTACCGGCGCTGTGCGTGGTGGTGTTGTTTATCTGCCGGCACACCTGGCAGAAGCACGGTTACTGGCCCGACGTGTCGCTGCCGCCGTTGATTGGCGTGTGGGTGGTGCTGCAAGTGGCGGCGCTGGTTGCCTGGCGTCGCCCGTTGCGCCTGGTGTGGCTCAGTGTGATCGCCTTGGCGGCGCAATGGTTGCTGCTGGTGGTGGTGATCGACCCGGCCAAGGACCTGCAATACGACACCCGCAAGTTTGTCAGCCAGGTAGAGGCATTGCGTGCGTCGCAGCCGGGGCCATTGGTGTTTGTCGACCTTGGCCGCGACACCTGGGCTATCCGCTACATGATGAACCTGACGCACGATGAGCAACCGCTGTTCGTCGCCGGTAACGAGCCCGAGAAGCTCGCCACCCTGCCGCGTCCATCCTGGGTGCTGGTGCCGCGCAAAGAAGCAGCGCTGCTCAAGGGCACGCCGATGGAGCAGCAGGCGCCAAACTTCGAAGGGCGGCTTAACGACAACCCGCTGATGGTGTTTCTACTGAAGTAGCCAGGCGCCTACTTGCACTGGTAGCCCTCGGGCATCGTCACGGTGTAGTTGCGCTGCACGCGGTCCTGGAAGTTGAGGTTCTGCAGGCCCTGTTCGACCAGGAACGCTTCGATCTTGGTGGCCTGGCAGTCTTCGTTGTAGGACATCACCCGCAACACGTACACCGCGCGCCGGCTTGCTTCGTCACGCGCGGTGGCGGTGAAGGTAG
>NZ_VBVZ01000693.1 GCF_005863185.1 Pseudomonas edaphica | reverse complement strand
CGCCCCGTTAACCACGATGGCCGAACGCAGGCTTGAATCCGTGGGTAACCCGGCAGGACGCCGGGTTAGCCGCGCTGGGCCAAGGATGGCCCATCGCGGCGGCCCACGGATTCAAGCCGGAGTGAGGGCATGCCGAGCCCCAGCGAGGCACCGAGTGGTGGGGCGAAGACCTTTTGGTTACTTTTGGGGCGTTTGCCAAAAGTGACCCGCCGTAAGGGCGGAACCATAGGTAGCCGTTACCGCAGCAACGGATATGTACTCCGTCCGATCCCCCCCCGCCAAGCCTACCTCACTGCCACAACCCAATCTTCGTCAGCTCTTGCTTGAAGTTCTCCCGTGTAATCAGCGTCACCTCGTCCATCGCCGTGTACTTGGGCGGCTCCGTCCCCTTGGTAACCCACTCATACATCATCAGCGCAGTGTTGTAGCCCTCGATATGCGGGCTAGGCAGCATCGAACCGAAAAATCCACTGTCAGCCTTTTTCAGTTCGCCAATGGCATCCGTACCATTGATGCCGATACCAATCACATTGGCCGCAGCAAAACCAGCCGTTTCGGTTGCGCGCACGCCACCGAGCACCGTGTTGTCGTTCATACCACCGATAATCAAGTTCTTGGCACCGCTGGGCAGCTTGACCAGCGCCGAGTTGGTGGCGTCCATACTGCCCGGTACATCGAGCGTCTTGGCCGCGGTGAACAGAATGTGGTCTTTAGGAAAACCGGCATCTTCCAGGGATTTAACCGAACCGTCAGTGCGCTTTTTACCCGTGTCCAGTTCGTTAAAGGTATTGATCACCGCGTAGGTGTCCTTCCAATCCCAACCGCGTTTTTTCGCCTCAGCCGCCATCGCCGCGCCCTGCTTCTGGCCCACTTCAAACGCGGCCATGCCCAGGTACGGCACGTCCTCCATGAAGTTGCCTTTGGCGTCGACAAAACGGTCATCCACCGCAATCACTTTCAGGCCGTTGGCCTTTGCCTTGGCAACGATGGCCGGGCCCAGCGACACATCCGGCGGGCAGATCACAAAGCCCTTGGCGCCGTTGGCCGCCAGGCTGTCGATGGCCGAGAGGGTTTTCTCGCCATCGGGCACGGCGATCTTGATCACGGTAAAGCCATGCTCCTTGCCGGCTTTTTCGGCAAACGCCCATTCCGTCTGGAACCACGGCTCTTCAGCCTGCTTGACCAAAAAACCGATCTTCACGGCTTCAGCAGCCTGCAACAGACCGCCCAAGCTCAGGGCCGACACCGCCACAGCGGCGCAGCACAGGGAACGCATACCTCGACGACGATTCATACGGGTGACTCCTTGTTATTGTTTTCAGGTCTTGGGTTTATCCGGCAAAGCGGTGACAGCGTGTGCCCGGCACATCGACCTCGATGGCCAGCACTGCGCCATCCAGCGGGTGATCGAGTGGGCTGGCGGCGCTGGTGATGTAGAGGGTGGTGAGGTTGGGGCCACCGAACACGCAACTGGTGGGGCGGCTCACGGGCAACTCGACAATGCGGTCGACCTCGCCGGCAGGCGTCAGGCGCAGCAAGCAACTGCCATCCCAACGGGCATTCCAGATATAGCCATCCGCGTCCATCGCCGAGCCATCCGGGCCACCACGCTCATGCGGGCCGAACCAGACCCGGGCAGGCTCGAGCTGACCCTCTGGCTTGACCGCATGCCGGTACAAAGTGCCGTCCAGGCTGTCGCCAAAATGCACGTGCGCGCCGTCATCGCTCCACACCAAGGTGTTGGGAATGCCCAGCCCTTGCAGCAGCGGCGTGACATGCGCGTTGGCATCGATCCGAAACAGGCCGCCGGAACGCCGCGTAATCGGCAGGTCTTCACCCTGCTCGCCAATGTTGTTCTGCATGGTGCCCAACCACAGGCGGCCCTGGGCATCGCAGCGCGCTTCATTGCCACGGTTACCCGGTTGCGGGTCGGCCACGCACAACAGCGTGAGGGCTTCGGTTTCCAGGTTCAGCCGGTACACGCCGCTGCTCAGCGTCACCAGTGCATCCCCGCTTTCACAGGGGATGAAGGCCGAGACGTGCTCGGGCAACTGCCAGATCTGCAACTGCCCGCCCATCAGGCGCAGCGCCTGCTTGCCGGCGATATTCACCCAATACAGCGCCTGGGTCGGCACGTCCCAGAACGGGCCTTCGCCCAGCTGCGCACGGTGCGCAGTGACTGCGGTACACGACATAAAACCTCCTGGTGTTACAGCGGGTCGCGCGATGGCGTGCCATCCACCAGCCGCTGGATACGCAACGGGTTGGCGTTTTTCAACGCGTCGGGCAGCAGGCTATCAGGGTAATTCTGCAAGCACACCGGGCGCAGGAAACGGTCGATGGCCAGGGTGCCGACCGAGGTGCCACGGGCATCGGATGTGGCCGGGTACGGCCCGCCGTGAACCATCGAATCACACACTTCCACGCCGGTCGGGTAGCCGTTGAGCAGGATGCGCCCGACTTTCTGCTCCAGCAGCGGCGTCAGTTCAGTGAAGTGCTGCAGGTCGGCCGGTTCAGCAATAAGCGTCGCGGTGAGCTGGCCGTGCAGCCCGTGCAAGGCGTCGCTGAGCTGGGCCTGATCGGCGACCTCGACAAACACCGTGGCAGGGCCGAACACCTCTTCCTGCAACACCTCATCACCGTCGATCAGCAAGCGCACGTCGGCCTTGAACAGCTGCGGCTGCGCCTGACTGCCCACTTGAGCGCTGCCCGCCAGGTGTTGGATGCCAGGGTGCGCCAAGAGCTTTTCCAAGCCTTTGCCATAACTGCCCAGGGTGCCGGCATTGAGCATGGTTTGCGCCGGCTGTTCACCGATCAGTTGCGCCACCTGTTGGGTAAACGCGGTGAACTGTGGCGAGGCAATACCGATCACCAGGCCAGGGTTGGTGCAGAACTGGCCACAGCCTTGCACCACCGAGGCAGTGAGGTCGCGGGCGATGGTCGCGGCCCTGGCGTGCAAGGCCTGGGGCAGCACAATCACCGGGTTGATGCTCGACATCTCGGCAAATACCGGGATCGGCTGCGGGCGTGCCGCCGCCATATCACACAAGGC
>NZ_VBVZ01000692.1 GCF_005863185.1 Pseudomonas edaphica | reverse complement strand
TGATCGAGCACCGTGCGGCGTACCCGTGGGTTGTCGCGGATGGCCTGCTCGACATCGCTCATGTCCGGCAAGGCGTTGTTCCACGGTTTCCAGTGCACCTGAAGTTCGTGGGCGGCCTTGATTGCCTGTTCTTCGCGCATCGCCACTACACCGACAAAATCGCGAATCACCACCACCGCGACAATGCCGGGGATATGCGCGATGGATGCTTCATCCACACTCAACAAACTGTTGCCGACAAACTCACCGCTGTCGAACCCCGCATACGGCGGGCGTACCACGCGACCATGGAGCATGTCCGGCACGCGCATGTCGTGCACATAGGTCAACTCGCCGGTCGCCTTGCCGGGAATATCCACGCGCGCGGCGCCCTTGCCGACCAGACGGTAATCCGCAACAGGTTTTAACGGCGCGTCACCGCTGATGCGCAACTGGTCATGTTGGCCGCTGACCAACTCTGCGTAGGTCGTGGTGCGCCCGTCGGCAGCGTGGACAACCCCGGCTTCAACCTTGAGGCTGCCCGTGCTCACGCCCCAGCGTCCCGCTGCGCGCGCGAGCAAAAAGCGCCGTGCTTCGGCGGCCGCGTTGCGCAGCGGGATCGCCGAAATCTGCAAGGTCGCGCTGGCGATGGTTGCACCCTGGTTGGGCGCACGCTCGGTATCGCCCAGAACCATCTTGACCTGCTCCATGCTCAGGTCCAGCTCTTCGGCCACAATCTGCGCCAGCGACGTGCGAATGCCGGTGCCCAGGTCCACATGGCCGTTAAAGGCATACACCAGGCCGTCATCGTTTACCGCAATGAACAACCCCAGTTCCTTGGGTTTCACGGTCGGTGTGCCGCCCTTGGCCACCGGGCCTGAAGGTGGCAGTACATCATCGACAATCAATAAGACGCCCGACTTGGCCAGCCATTGGTCACGGGAAATATCAGTCATGGTCGGCCTTCCACGCTCAAGAGGTGCGCTGCACGCAGTACGGCGCGCAGGATTTCGATATGGGTGCCGCAGCGGCACAGGTTGCCCGACAACTCATTGCGCACCTGGGCTTCGCTGGGGTTGGGGTTGCGGTCGAGCAACGCCTTGGCCGTCATGATCATGCCGTTGAGGCAATAACCGCATTGTGCCGCCTGCTCCTCGATAAAGGCTTGCTGCACGGGGTGCGGCGCCTGGCGTGTGCCGAGCCCTTCAAGGGTGACAATCTCGCGCCCGGTTGCACCCGCCAGCGGAAACACGCACGAGCGCGCCGCCACACCATCGATGATCACGGTGCACGCACCGCACTCGCCCAGGCCGCAGCCGTACTTGGGGCCGTTAAGCTGCAAGTCATTGCGCAACACCAGCAGCAGCGGCGTATCCGCCATCGCACTGACTTCGCGGATGTGGCCGTTGACCTTGAGGGCAACGGTGATGGGTGGGCTGATCATTCGCTTCGCCTGTATCAGTTGATGAAGCAATCACTACACGAAACAGCCAAAAAAAAGCGCCGCGGAGTTGGGGCCTCGCGACACACTTGGCACGTGAAGTGACTACTACATGAACTCAGAGCAAAAACGATGCCAGCGCCGGTTTATTCCTGCGGGTCGTCGATCATCTTGCGCAGCAGAAACAGCACCGCCACGCGCTCGGCGGGGTTGAGGTTGCTCATGGTCAGCTCGCTGATCTGCGCGGCGCGCGGCGCGGTTTGCGCGACCAGTTCGGCGCCGGCTGGCGACAGGTCAACCACCACCTTGCGCTTGTCCTGGGGATCTGGTTCCAGGGTAATCAGCGCCTTGGCCTTGAGCCGCTCGACGATACCGCGAATGGTCGCCTGGTCGACGGCCGTGGCCTTGACCAGTTCGGTGAGGGAACTTGCACCGTGATCGCGCAGCGCACACAGGGTGACGAACTGCACGGCGGTGAGTTGTGAGTCGCCGACATTCTGCTGAAAAATCGCCAGGTGGCGCTGGTAGGCCTTGCGCAGCAGGTGGCCAACTTGTTCAGAGAAAACGTAGGAATCAGGCACGGCGTGGCTCGGTGAGTGATTAGCGATGGTCGGCATGATGGCGGGGATAGTGAACGGACTCAAGCCTCAAACTAAAGGTGCACGCTCAAACTGTGGGAGCTGGCTTGCCTGCGATAGCGCCGGATCAGCCAGCCGTGATGTGCCTGCCAGACCGTTATCGCAGGCAAGCCAGCTCCCACACTTGAAAACTCAGCGTGCCAGGGACGCTTGCGGTGCAACGACATCGCCGCCGATCACCACCGCCTCATCATCCAGGTACACATCACAATTACGCAGCGGAATATCCATATGGCATGGCGTCTTGCGCGTGCCGCCCACTTCGGTATTCGGCCCGGTGGAGAACAGGAAGTTGCCGTAGAACGCCCGCGCATCCATGCACATGCCATCGTTTTTGTCGTGCAAGCCCATGGCCGTCCACTGCGCCTTTGGCTGCAAGCCCCAGCCGATATGGGAGATGCCGTACACCTCCGGGTCATTGAAATACTTCATGTAATCGCGCAGGTACTCGGCCTCGAAACCGCCGTGGATCTTGGTGATAAAGCCCTTCTCGATCTCCAGGGTGATCTTCTCGCGGGTGTAGGTCTTGAACGGCAGCAGGATGTCACCGATATCCAGCACCAGCACACCTTCGGCGGTTTCTTCGTTGGGCCAGGAGAACAGGAAACCACTCGGCCAGTGGTCCCAGCGCCCAGGCTCGTCGGCAAAACCGTACTCGGTGACCGACGGGTATTGGCCCAGCGCTGCACGGAAATCACTGCCCGCGCGGGACTTGACGTGGATCGAGCGCGCCTTCTTCAGCAACTGCTCGGCCGCCAGCACACGCCCCTTGTCGGCTTCGGTGGGCAGCATGCGCGCCAGCACTTCCGGCGGTTCCACCGCCAGCAGGATACGCGTGCCGGTCTTGAGGATCTGCTCCTGCTCCGGCGAGTGCAGCAGCATCATGGTGTCGACGATCAGGTCGGCGGCCTCCAACGCGCGCTGGGCAGCGATATTGCCGGTGAGTGCGGTGTCGCCGCAGTAGGCGGTCATGTCGTTGCCCATCGCTTTGGGA
>NZ_VBVZ01000691.1 GCF_005863185.1 Pseudomonas edaphica | reverse complement strand
TGTACGCGGGTTGACAGACCGGAATTGTAAGAACCCGGCGCACCCGAAGATGCCCCACGCACAGCCGCCATGAACGAGACGGGATGCGTGAAGATGCCGTTAAATCATGGGGTGTGAAATGTTACACTTTTCGGCCTGTCAAAGCCGGTCGCTGATGAGCAGCGACGGGGGAACGTTAGCGTTGTGGTGGGGGCTGCGCCAGTTCATCAACAGCGCGACATCTTGAAGGAAAAGTCCGAAGGCCCGCCGGCTGGGCTTTCCAGCCTCCAGAAACAACGAAACCTGCACTGGGCGGGTTTTGTCGATGCTTCGAATTGGTGGGGCTGAGGGGATTTGAGCCAGCGGCTAGCCATATGTCCCGGGGGGGGGGCAGCCCATTAGCTGCCATAACGCTATCATTTGTTATAATTCTGCCACTGGTAAGCTTTCGCTGAAGCTGACTCGAATCCATCCCAGCATTGCCAAATTGCGAATAGCTGAAGCTAGGGAGTTCCGTTTCTCATCGGTGTTCCACGCTTGCTTGCTGCTGAGTACAAAGTCGAATAGCTCCTTCTCTGCAACGATATTTGTATTTTTCTCTTCTTTGAGTTTAGTTACTGCGGAGAATATTGTGGCCATTTCTTCCGCTTGCTCAACGCTTTTTATGCGGCTAAACAAGTTGACCGTTTTGTCTATTTTTTTTCTGTTTGTGGAGATTAATTCGCTATTTTTTTTCCTGGCTTTCAGGAATTCGGGGCCAGTTTTAAGATGGTTCAATCTACCTGATTTTGTTTCTTGTACTAAGTTTGCGTTGGCGAGAATTTCTAATAATTTTTTGGTTTGCTCCGAAAATTGAATACTTCCTGTTCTGATTGTATCCAGCTCGGTTTCAATGCCGAGCGCAGTTACTGTGTTGCATAACTGCTGAAATATTGTGCGGCCCACTTTGGAAACATAAGATCGGCGCTCTAGTTGATACAATACTTCAAGTATGATCATCCAGTTATTATTTAACTTCGCTGCGCGGCTTCCTTTGTGCTCTGATTCATCAAAGAGCCTCTGTTGAGCTGGATTTAAAAATGTCTCTGTAAGTTTGGTGGTGGGGGTTCCGAAAGGCGCATACATCTCGATCGGGATATCCAGTTTTGAAAGATGACTATACATTAATGGGCCAACCACATCCCATTCAAGCCCTCCGTTACCGCACCCTAACGGGGGGAATGCTATAGAATTCACCCCCCAGCTTTTGTAATTGCTTACTAAGTGCTCTAGCCCAGACTCGATATCGGCAAGCCTTGAGGTTGCGCGCCAATGACCTTTAGTAGGGAAGTTTATAATTGATGTGCCCGCAAGATCAGTATAAAGGTAAGGCTTGCCTAGGATAACTAGCCCTGCCTTACACTTCTTTTGGTAGTCCAACATCAAGCCGGGCCATCGTTTCTTGAATTCAAGTGCGACGCCCTTTCCCATGACGCCCACACAATTAATAGTGTTGACGAGAGTTGTTGCATCGCTCTTGAACATGTCACCGATTAAAACTTTTATCACTGTGCTCACTTGAAGAAAAGATAAGGGTTAGGTGTGACAGGCACTTGCCAGTTAAGTCCGTTTAGAACTTTTGCAACTGTCTGCGTCGTTTGTTGATCGCCTGTATAGAACCCCGTGATATAGCCTAATGGGACTGACTGAGGGATGAGAGCTTCTGCACATTTGACGGCTTTCTTTCTGTAACCGGTGATAGCGTCTTCATCATCCCACCAATCGGCAAATACGTTGTCGAAATCGATTTGTCCCAAGCCTATGGGGTGTTGAAGAAAGCTAACATAATCGGATGCGGCATTCATATCGCTGATCACCGCCCCCGGCTGTTGCAACACATTCAAATTTATGCGGATCACACAAAGATCTCCGATGATATCTTTCCTTCGATACATCATCGGGTTTCGTGCGTTGAAATAAAGGTTTGCATATTGGTGCAATCGCAAGCCATTAGGCACCGTTTTATCCCTGCGATCTTGGATTTCTTGCAGCGCAACAGATCTATGAGGGATCTTCTCCGCATTATCGTGAGATAGAATCCCGTGCTGGAATATGGATGGAATATTTTCGATAGGCATGATGCTATGCAGTTCTACAACGCGGTGGCTCATTGGTATCCCTCCCTAAATGAAGGTCTAGACTATAGCTCAGTCATGGCACTTTGCCCTTAGACGTTAGCCTAATCTCAGCGTTTTCCATGCCAGGGTTTGAGAATAGCGTAACGCCCTGACACCAGAAGCATCAGATTGGGCTGGAATCCACCGACTGTAAACTCAGGCGATCATTGTCCAGCAGAGTTCAGGCGTCACAGTTCCGCAGCGGGCGTTGCAACCAACTGAGCGTAGTCTTGGGCTGCTTCTTCAGGCGTGTTCAAATACCCACGCATTCTGCCGACACCGCTTACAGTGAGCCTGGCGTACCACTTGCATCTCTGGGCGTTCCAGAATACGCCTTTGTACCTAGAGCTATTGGTCGATGAGCGGTCACGTTCAGACTGTTTTGGTTCCGTGTTGCAACACGCAGGTTGCTTCTGAGATTGTTTAGACCATTGCCATCACGATGATCGACGTCCATGCCTTCTTGGAAACCCATCAATAGCCGGTGTAGGTAGTGCTTCGGCTTCCTTGCAGAGGGGAACAGGGGTCAGACTAGGTCTATTTCGAGTGAATGAAGGGGCTCCGAGGTCTGAAGATTCTTAAGGCCGAGTTGCCGCATAGCGACTCGGCCTTTTGATTTTTGCTACTGCGGCGACGGTGACGTGTCGGTTGTGGGGTGAAGTACGGTCAACACCCGCTCGATCAATAACTCACCCAGCACGATTAATTGCTGGCTGCCCAAAAGCTTCTGACGATTTTCGCCTTCGAGCTCGAAAGCCAGGTCAGTGGTGATAGCGTTCAGCGAGGCCAGAGTTTCGCTGGCTTGAATCAGGAGGGTTTCGGTGTCGATATCTTGAGCGACCGTGAAAAGGTTCGCTGGGGGATTTGGGGTGATTTTTTTCATGATGAAGCTCCCACACTGTTTAAGGAGCTGCCGCCCCCTGC
>NZ_VBVZ01000690.1 GCF_005863185.1 Pseudomonas edaphica | reverse complement strand
CAGGTGTCGGCTCCTGTGCGCACCACTTTCGTTTGGCACTTGATCAAGCTGTTGGGCGTTGCAGCACCTGAAGTGCCATCGTTTGCCCGCCTGAAAGACACGCTGACCCGCGAGCTCAAGACCCAGCAGGTCGAGCAGTGTTATGTCGAAGCGACCAAGCAATTGGAAGACGCGGCATTCGAAGCCTCCGACCTGGCTCAGCCGGCGTCCGACCTGAAGCTGACCGTGCACACGTCCGCGCCGTTTGGCCGGGAAGGTGGCGAAGGTGTTGCGGCCAACCGTGCCGTGGTCACCGCAGCGTTCAGCCCGGAAGTGCTGGATGAAGGTGCCAACAGCAGCGCTATCGAGCTGGACCCGGAAACCATCATCGTGCTGCGTGCCAAAGAGCATCTGAAGCCTGCGCAACTGCCGCTGGAAAGCGTGTCGGCTGCGATCCGCATCCAGATGACCAAAGAGCGCGCCATCGCGGCTGCCAAAACCCATGCCGACGAGTTGATCGCCAGCCTGCGTGACGGCAAGACCCCGTTGAACCAGCTGATCGACGGCCAGGCCTGGAAGGTCACTGAAGCGGCGACCCGTAACGCTGAAGCGATCGAGCCGGCCGTGCTGCAAGCCCTGTTCCGCATGCCTAAGCCTGCGGCCAAAGACAAGCCGACCTTCACCACCGTGACCCTGGCTGACGGTAGCCTGGTGATCGTGCGCTTGAACGGCGTCAACGAAGCTGCAGCCCCTACCGACGAAGAAAAGGCGCAATACCGCCGCTTCCTCGCCTCGCGTATTGGCCAGCAGGACTTTGCTGCCTACCGCAAGCAGTTGGAAACCAAGGCTGACATCAAGAAGTTCTGATGTTGGTTTGAATAGAAAAGCCCCCGGTCTGAAAGGACCGGGGGCTGTTTTTTTGCGCAATTGTCGGCTCAGAACTGATCGTTCCCACACTCTGCGTGGTAATGCATCCCGTGACGCTCTGCGTCACCCGTACGCAAGTACAGAAAGCGGGACGCGCAGACGGGCTCAGAACTTCAGTTTGCCCCAGCTCAAGCCAATCACAGCTGCCACGGTCGAGGCCGTCAGCACACTCAGTTTGGCCGCTGCCAACAGTTCCGGGTCGGAGAAGGCCAGGGACGAGATAAAGATCGACATGGTAAAACCAATCCCCGCCAGCAGGCCGACCAGGCCGACACCGCTCCAGGTGACTCCGTCGGGCAGCTTGCAGATATTGAGTTTGACCAGCGTGATGCTCGCCAGCATCACGCCCAACGGTTTGCCGATCACCAGGGCGAAGATCACGCCCATAAACACGCCATGGGGCAGCGGATGCTCAAGGTTCAAGCCTTGCAAGCTGACACCGGCATTGGCCAGGGCGAACAACGGCATCACACCGAATGCGACCCACGGATGCAACGCCGACTGCACGCGCTGCACCGGCGGCATCAGTTCGCGCTGGGCTTCGCGCAGTTGCTTGAGCGGCTTGGCGACCTGGTGCGAGTCTTCGGCCGGTCGCGAGAGGCGATCCATCAGTTCGTTGAAGGTGCGGCCGATGGTGTCCAGTGGGCGTTCGGTGGTCGGTTTGGAGCTGACCGGCGTCATCAGGCCCAGGATCACCCCGGCGAGGGTCGGGTGCACGCCGGTCTTGAGCAGGCCGAACCAGACAATCGCCCCCGGCAGCAGATAGATCGCCGCCTTGCTGATGCCCATTCGTTGGAACACCAACACCAGGGCTAACCCACCTGCGGCAACCACCAGACCCATGTAGTCCAGGCTTGCAGTGAAAAACACCGCAATGATCAGGATCGCCACGATGTCGTCGATAATGGCCAGTGCCAGCAGCAGGACGCGTACACCGCTGGGGATGGATTTGCCCAACAGCGCCAGCACGCCGACGGCAAAGGCAATGTCGGTGGCGGTGGGCACGGCCCAGCCACTCGCGGCGGCGGTGCCATGGTTGAGCGCGGTGTAGATAATGGCCGGCATCACTACGCCACCCAGTGCGGCGCCCAGCGGCAGGGTCGCGAGTTTCAGGTTGGCGAGTGCGCCGTCCTTTATTTCCTGACGTATCTCCGCACCTACCACCAGGAAGAAAATGGTCATCAGGCCGTCATTGACCAGAAAGTGCAGGGAGCGCGACACACTGAAATCGCCCAGCCCGAGGGTAATCGGGGTGTTCCAGAAGTGTTCGTAGGACGCGGCGGCCGGGCTGTTGGCCCAGATCAACGCTGCAATGGCCGCCAGCAACAGGACGATACCGCTGACGGCTTCGATGCGTGAAAACCGCTCAAGGGCCGACAGTGCGCCCTCGGTCAATGCCTGGGGGCGAGGGATGGCAGGGTGTTTTTTGGGCACGACAAGTCTCCATTGGCGGCCCGACCAATGCTTTGCTTTAACCTGCGTTGTGCCCTATGCAGTCACGCACCCAGGGTGATGATAGGAAGTTGATGAATAAGTTGTAAACAATGTTGTCAGGGTTAAGGGCTTTTTGTCGGTGGGTGCAGAAACCCGCGCGCCAATTGCTGGTACAACTCCGGCCCCATCCGCGAACTGACGGCTTTGGCAATCAGCGCCACCGCCATCAGGCTGATCACCATCCCGTGGCTGTCGATCATCTCCATTACGATGATCGCCGAGGTGATCGGCGATTGCGTCACGGCAGCCAGGAAGCCCACCATGCACAGCGCAATGATCGGTTGCGCTGCCAGCGCGAAAAACTCGGCTGCGTTGGCGCCCACGGCCGCGCCGACGGCCAGCGACGGCGCAAAAATGCCGCCCGGAATTCCGGAAAAATACGTCACGACCGTCGCCAGAAAACGCGTGACAGGCGCATGCCACGGCAGGCCGACATCGGCGGCAATGATCTGCGAAGTAATCCCGTAGCCGCTGCCGAAGGACATCCCGCCGCTGAGCCAGCCCAGGATTGCGACCACCAGCCCACACGCCCCGGCGAACCAAACCGGGTGGGCGCGCCGCCATTCCCAGACCACAAACCTGTGGTAGCGCTGGGGCCACAGCAGCATGCGACTGAACAGCCCGCCGAGCACGCCACAGCCGATGCCTGCCGCCAATACC
>NZ_VBVZ01000068.1 GCF_005863185.1 Pseudomonas edaphica | reverse complement strand
GTCCCCGTTTTTACCCGCTAGGCGACGTCCTGTCGCATTCCCCTGCCTTTAAGGCTCATTAGCGGTGGACCAAAAAAGCCTTTTTCTGTAAGCTACAGCTTTAGTGTGTCCACTAAAAGCGCGCAGAATAATTCAGTGAAGAAGCGGGGTGACGTGTCCATACGTCACTCCGCTTTTTTACAACCTGCGATCGCCCTTTCAGGCTTTATTTACGGGAGGTCTTCTTGACTAAGCCAGCCATACTCGCCCTTGCTGATGGCAGCATTTTTCGCGGCGAAGCCATTGGAGCCGACGGTCAAACCGTTGGAGAGGTAGTGTTTAACACTGCCATGACCGGCTATCAGGAAATCCTTACCGATCCTTCCTACGCCCAGCAAATCGTTACCCTGACCTATCCGCACATCGGCAACACCGGTACAACGCCGGAAGACGTTGAGTCTGATCGTGTCTGGTCGGCCGGTCTGGTCATTCGTGATCTGCCACTGGTTGCGAGCAACTGGCGTAACACGATGTCGCTGTCCGATTACCTGAAAGCCAACAATGTTGTGGCGATCGCCGGTATCGATACGCGCCGCCTTACACGCATCCTGCGTGAAAAAGGCTCGCAGAACGGCTGCATCATGGTCGGTGACAATATCTCCGAAGAGGCGGCGATTGCCGCTGCCCAAGGCTTCCCTGGCCTGAAGGGCATGGACCTGGCGAAAGTTGTCAGCGTCAAAGAGAAGTACGAGTGGCGCCCCACTGTCTGGGACTTGAAGACCGACAGTCACGCGAACAACGACGCCAGCGAGCTGCCATACCATGTTGTGGCCTACGACTACGGCGTGAAGTACAACATCCTGCGCATGCTGGTTGAGCGCGGCTGCCGCGTGACCGTGGTGCCGGCGCAAACGCCTGCGAGCGATGTGCTGGCCCTGCAACCGGACGGCGTGTTCCTGTCCAACGGCCCGGGTGACCCTGAGCCATGCGACTACGCCATCCAGGCAATCAAGGACGTGCTGGAAACCGAGATTCCGGTATTCGGCATCTGCCTCGGTCACCAACTGCTGGCCCTGGCGTCCGGCGCCAAGACCCTGAAAATGGGCCACGGCCACCACGGTGCCAACCACCCGGTACAAGACCTGGACACCGGCGTTGTGATGATCACCAGCCAGAACCACGGTTTTGCGGTGGATGAAGCAACCTTGCCGAGCAACGTTCGCGCCATTCACAAGTCGCTGTTCGACGGCTCCTTGCAAGGCATCGAGCGCACCGACAAGAGCGCGTTCAGCTTCCAGGGCCACCCTGAAGCCAGCCCTGGCCCGAACGACGTAGCGCCGCTGTTCGACCGTTTCATCAATGAGATGGCCAAGCGACGCTGACTGAGAGGCCTGCGGGCGGCCCCGAACCTCGGTGGCCCCCGCAGGCTCTTCAACGATTGTTCAAGACGGCTTGCCGACTGACCTGCGGATTTGAGTGACAAACCCATGCCAAAACGTACAGACATAAAAAGCATCCTGATTCTCGGCGCTGGCCCGATCGTGATCGGCCAGGCTTGCGAATTCGACTACTCCGGCGCCCAGGCCTGTAAAGCCCTGCGCGAAGAGGGTTACCGCGTCATCCTGGTGAACTCCAACCCGGCCACCATCATGACCGACCCGGACATGGCCGACGCCACTTACATCGAACCGATCAAGTGGCAGACCGTTGCCAAGATCATCGAAAAAGAGCGTCCCGACGCGCTGCTGCCGACCATGGGTGGCCAGACCGCACTCAACTGCGCCCTGGACCTGGAGCGCGAAGGCGTTCTGGAGAAGTTCGGCGTAGAGATGATTGGTGCCAACGCCGACACCATCGACAAGGCTGAAGACCGTTCGCGTTTCGACAAGGCCATGAAGTCCATCGGCCTTGACTGTCCGCGCTCCGGTATTGCCCACAGCATGGAAGAGGCCAACGCGGTTCTCGAAAAGCTGGGTTTCCCGTGCATCATTCGTCCGTCCTTCACCATGGGCGGCACCGGTGGCGGTATTGCTTACAACCGTGAAGAGTTCGAAGAAATCTGCGCCCGTGGCCTGGACCTGTCGCCGACCAAAGAGCTGCTGATCGACGAATCCCTGATCGGCTGGAAAGAGTACGAGATGGAGGTTGTCCGCGACAAAAAGGACAACTGCATCATCGTCTGCTCCATCGAAAACTTCGACCCGATGGGCGTGCACACCGGCGACTCGATCACCGTTGCTCCGGCGCAGACCCTGACGGACAAGGAATACCAGATCATGCGTAACGCCTCGTTGGCGGTACTGCGTGAGATCGGCGTAGAAACCGGCGGTTCCAACGTTCAGTTCGGCATCTGCCCGGACACTGGCCGCATGGTCGTCATCGAGATGAACCCGCGTGTGTCGCGTTCTTCGGCACTGGCTTCGAAAGCGACCGGCTTCCCGATTGCGCGCATCGCCGCCAAGTTGGCGATCGGTTACACCCTGGACGAGCTGCAAAACGAAATCACGGGCGGCGCTACGCCGGCGTCTTTCGAGCCGTCCATCGACTACGTCGTGACCAAGCTGCCGCGCTTTGCCTTCGAGAAGTTCGCCAAGGCCGACGCACGCCTGACCACTCAGATGAAGTCGGTTGGCGAAGTAATGGCCATCGGCCGGACCTTCCAGGAATCCCTGCAGAAAGCCCTGCGCGGCCTGGAAGTGGGTGTTTGCGGCCTGGATGAAAAGCTCGACCTGAGCAACCCGGAAAGCATGAGCGTGCTCAAGCGCGAGCTGACCGTGCCGGGCGCCGAGCGTATCTGGTACGTGGCCGATGCTTTCCGCGCGGGTATGACCGTCGAACAGATCTTCGGTATGAACATGATCGATCCGTGGTTCCTGGTGCAGATCGAAGATCTGATCAAGGAAGAAGAGAAGGTCAAGACCCTCGGTCTGTCTTCTATCGACCGCGACCTGATGTTCCGCCTCAAGCGCAAAGGTTTCTCCGATCAGCGTCTGGCCAAGCTGCTGGGTGTGACCGAGAAGAACCTGCGCACCCACCGCCACAAGCTGGAAATCTTCCCGGTCTACAAGCGCGTTGATACCTGCGCGGCCGAGTTCGCCACCGACACCGCGTACCTGTACTCCACTTACGAGGAAGAGTGCGAGGCCGCGCCGTCGGGCCGCGACAAGATCATTATCCTGGGCGGCGGTCCGAACCGTATTGGCCAGGGTATCGAGTTCGACTACTGCTGCGTACACGCCGCCCTCGCGCTGCGCGAAGACGGGTACGAGACCATCATGGTCAACTGCAACCCGGAAACTGTTTCGACTGACTACGACACTTCCGACCGTCTGTACTTTGAGCCGGTAACCCTGGAAGACGTGCTGGAAATCTGCCGCGTCGAGAAGCCGAAAGGCGTGATCGTGCAGTACGGCGGCCAAACCCCGCTGAAGCTGGCGCGTGCCCTGGAAGCGGCCGGCGTGCCGATCATCGGCACCAGCCCTGACGCCATCGACCGTGCCGAAGACCGTGAGCGCTTCCAGCAAATGGTCGAGCGCCTGAACCTGCGTCAGCCGCCAAACGCCACCGTGCGCAGCGAAGACGAAGCCATCCGCGCCGCCAGCAAGATTGGCTACCCGCTGGTGGTGCGTCCGTCCTACGTATTGGGCGGCCGGGCGATGGAAATCGTCTACGAAGAAGAAGAACTCAAGCGCTACCTGCGTGATGCGGTGAAAGTGTCGAACGACAGCCCGGTGCTGCTGGACCACTTCCTCAACTGCGCCATCGAAATGGACGTGGATGCGGTGTGCGACGGTACCGACGTAGTCATCGGCGCGATCATGCAGCACATCGAACAGGCTGGCGTTCACTCCGGTGACTCCGCTTGCTCGCTGCCGCCGTACTCGCTGCCAGCGCACATCCAGGACGAGATGCGCGAACAGGTCAAGAAAATGGCCTTGGAACTGGGCGTGGTCGGCCTGATGAACGTTCAGTTGGCGCTGCAAGGCGAAGACATCTACGTCATCGAAGTGAACCCGCGTGCTTCGCGTACCGTGCCATTTGTTTCCAAGTGCATCGGTGTGTCCCTGGCCATGATCGCTGCCCGCGTGATGGCGGGTAAGACCCTGAAGGAAATCGGCTTCACCAAGGAAATCATTCCTAACTTCTACAGCGTGAAAGAGGCGGTGTTCCCATTCGCCAAATTCCCTGGTGTGGACCCGATCCTGGGCCCAGAGATGAAGTCCACCGGTGAAGTGATGGGTGTGGGTGACACTTTCGGTGAAGCATTCGCCAAGGCCCAGATGGGCGCCAGCGAAGTGCTGCCGACCGGCGGTACTGCGTTTATCAGCGTGCGTGATGATGACAAACCACTGGTTGCAGGCGTGGCCCGTGATCTGATCAACTTGGGCTTTGAAGTCGTGGCAACTGCCGGGACCGCCAAGCTGATCGAAGCTGCCGGCCTGAAAGTACGTCGCGTGAACAAGGTGACGGAAGGCCGTCCGCACGTGGTCGACATGATCAAGAATGACGAAGTCACGCTGATCATCAACACCACCGAAGGTCGCCAGTCGATTGCGGACTCCTACTCCATTCGTCGTAATGCCTTGCAGCACAAGATCTACTGCACCACCACCATTGCTGCTGGCGAAGCCATCTGCGAAGCGCTCAAGTTCGGTCCGGAAAAGACCGTGCGTCGCTTGCAGGATCTACACGCAGGATTGAAGGCATGACCAAATACCCAATGACCGTCCAGGGCTTCAAGGCCCTGGAAGAGGAGCACGCCCATCTGACCAAGGTCGTCCGCCCGAAGCTGAGCCAGGACATCGGTACGGCCCGCGAGCTGGGTGACTTGAAGGAAAACGCCGAATACCACGCTGCTCGAGAGCAGCAGGGTATGGTTGAGGCGCGGATCCGTGATATCGAAGGCCGCCTGCAGAACTCGGTGGTGATCGACGTAACGACCATTCCTAAAACCGGCAAGGTGATTTTCGGCACCACCGTGGAAATCGCCAACGTCGAAACGGACGAAAGCGTGGTTTACCACATCGTCGGTGAGGACGAGGCTGACTTCAAGCTCGGCAAGATCTCCGTCGGTTCGCCACTGGCCCGCGCCTTGATTGCCAAGGAAGAGGGTGATGTGGTGACCGTTAAGACGCCAGGTGGCGTTACCGAGTACGAGATTGTTGAAGTTCGTCACGTCTGAAAGGCGGCGCCCGCTTCGTGCGGGCGCCATGCTTTGGCAGCTCGCCCAGATGCTTTGGGTGGGTGGCCTATGGTTGTTGCACATCGGTGTGCTGCCGGTGTTGGGCCTGATTGGCCTGGCACCGCTGCTGATCGATGAGCTCAACGGAATGCTGAGTGCGCTGCTGGTGGGTTTTTCAGCGGCGTGCGTGACGCTCCAGGCATTGGTGCTGGTCAAGACCGAGGGTTTGAGGAGCTTGTGGCGGGATATTCGCGGCCAACTGCTGTTGATGGCGCTGTATGCGTGCGCAATGTTTTGCGTGGTGCATGTGTGGCTGCCGCAAGCGTTGCGCTGGCAGCTATTCAGCTATCTTGTGCTAGGGTTCTCCGGCCTGGTGCTGGTTATACAGCCGGCACCGGGATGGAGCGGCGGGGCGCGCGAAGCACGCCCGTGACCCTTGTATTACTTGAAGCGGTGTACGTTCGACAGCTGCTTGTTGACGCTGAAGTTCTTGCGATACAGCAGTGCCATCTTGCCGATGACCTGTACCAGGTCCGCTTTGCCGACCTTGCACAGTTCTGCAATGGCGGCCAAACGCGCTTCGCGGTCAAGGATGTTGACCTTGATCTTGATCAGTTCATGATCGCCCAATGCGCGTTCCAGTTCGGCTAACACACCTTCAGTCAAACCGTTGTCTGCCACAATCAGAACTGGTTTCAGATGGTGGCCAATGGATTTGTACTGTTTCTTCTGCTCTTGAGTGAGCGGCATAATCTGACCCCTGCGTCTGATCTTGTAAAAAGCGGCGGCCAGTTTACCCGAGCGAGTCCGGGACCGCCCAGTTAATCACGACCCGTTTTATTTTCGAGGTGGCCCGTGGCCCGTTCCAAAACCAGCCTTAAGTGGCTACAAGAACATTTCAACGATCCTTACGTCAAAAAGGCGCAAAAGGACGGCTACCGTTCCCGGGCCAGCTACAAACTGCTGGAGATCCAGGACAAGGATAAATTGATTCGTCCAGGCATGAGCGTTATCGACCTTGGCGCAGCCCCTGGTGGCTGGTCCCAAGTGACCAGTCGTCTGATTGGTGGGCAAGGTCGATTGATCGCTTCAGACATCCTTGAGATGGACAGCATCCCGGATGTGACCTTTGTACACGGCGACTTCACCCAGGACACGGTGTTGGCCGAGATCCTTGAGGCTGTGGGAAATTCGCAGGTAGACCTTGTGATTTCCGACATGGCCCCCAATATGAGTGGATTACCGGCCGTTGATATGCCGCGAGCCATGTTCCTGTGCGAGTTGGCACTGGATCTGGCGGGTCGGGTTTTGCGTCCCGGTGGTGATTTCCTGGTGAAAGTCTTCCAGGGCGAAGGTTTTGACGAGTACCACAAGAACATTCGAAAATTGTTCGACAAGGTACAGACGCGCAAACCAGACTCTTCGCGAGACCGGTCACGCGAGCAATACCTGCTGTGCCGCGGCTTCCGTGGTGTCGAAGGGGCGGAGAGCGAAGAGCGTTTTTGAGGAATTCGAGGAGGGCGATAGGTTTTTTTATATCGCTTTCGTCACGAAGCTTTACGAATATTGTGTAGTCAAAGTTTCACAAAGGGTTACAGACGGCGCCTGCCAGAGTTGTAGGTAATGTAGTAAGTTAGGCCGGTGAATATCATGCGAAGCGCGCGCCAGTAGCGGAGCTTGCTTCAGAGGGTAGTTAATTGAACGATATGGCAAAGAATCTGATCCTGTGGTTGATCATCGCGGCTGTCCTGGTGACGGTGATGAACAACTTCTCCAGCCCTAACGAGCCGCAGACCCTCAACTATTCCGACTTCATCCAGCAAGTTAAGGATGGCAAGGTCGAGCGCGTAGCGGTTGATGGCTACGTGATCACCGGCAAGCGCAACGATGGCGACAGCTTCAAGACCATTCGTCCGGCAATCCAGGACAACGGTCTGATCGGCGACTTGGTGGATAACCATGTAGTGGTTGAAGGCAAGCAGCCTGAACAGCAGAGCATCTGGACTCAGCTATTGGTAGCGAGCTTCCCGATCCTGGTGATTATCGCCGTGTTCATGTTCTTCATGCGCCAGATGCAAGGTGGTGCGGGAGGCAAGGGCGGGCCGATGAGCTTCGGCAAGAGCAAGGCGCGCCTGCTCTCTGAAGATCAGGTGAAAACCACCCTGGCTGACGTCGCAGGTTGTGATGAAGCCAAGGAAGAAGTCGGTGAGCTGGTTGAGTTCCTGCGTGATCCGGGCAAGTTCCAGCGCCTGGGCGGCCGCATTCCTCGCGGCGTGCTGATGGTCGGTCCTCCGGGTACCGGTAAAACCTTGCTGGCCAAGGCGATTGCCGGTGAAGCCAAGGTGCCGTTCTTCACCATTTCCGGTTCTGACTTCGTCGAGATGTTCGTCGGTGTTGGTGCCAGCCGTGTTCGCGATATGTTCGAACAGGCCAAAAAGCACGCACCGTGCATCATCTTCATCGACGAAATCGACGCCGTGGGTCGCCATCGTGGCGCCGGCATGGGTGGCGGTCACGATGAGCGTGAGCAGACCCTCAACCAATTGCTGGTTGAGATGGACGGCTTTGAAATGAATGACGGCATCATCGTCATCGCCGCGACTAACCGTCCGGATGTGCTCGACCCAGCGTTGCTGCGTCCAGGCCGTTTCGACCGTCAGGTTGTGGTGGGGCTGCCGGATATTCGTGGTCGCGAACAGATCCTGAAAGTACACATGCGCAAAGTGCCAATGGGTGACGACGTGGCTCCGGCCGTGATTGCCCGTGGTACGCCAGGCTTCTCCGGTGCCGACCTGGCCAACCTGGTCAACGAGGCTTCGTTGTTCGCTGCCCGTACCGGCAAGCGCATTGTGGAAATGAAAGAGTTCGAACTGGCCAAAGACAAGATCATGATGGGTGCCGAGCGCAAATCCATGGTCATGTCCGAGAAAGAGAAGCAGAACACCGCTTATCACGAAGCCGGTCACGCCATTGTTGGTCGCGTTGTGCCTGAGCATGATCCGGTCTACAAAGTGTCGATCATTCCTCGTGGCCGTGCGCTGGGTGTGACCATGTTCCTGCCGGAAGAGGATCGTTACAGTCTCTCCAAGCGTGCGCTGATCAGCCAGATCTGCTCTCTGTATGGCGGCCGGATTGCTGAAGAGATGACGCTTGGCTTCGACGGTGTGACCACCGGTGCTTCTAACGACATCATGCGTGCCAGCCAGATTGCGCGGAACATGGTGACCAAGTGGGGTTTGTCGGAAAAACTCGGTCCTTTGATGTATGCCGAGGAAGAAGGCGAAGTGTTCCTGGGTCGTGGTGGCGGCGGTCAAGCTGCCAGCTTCTCGGGTGAGACAGCCAAGCTGATTGACTCCGAAGTGCGCAGCATCATTGACCAGTGCTACGGCACGGCCAAGCAGATCCTGACGGATAACCGCGACAAGCTCGATGCAATGGCTGATGCGCTGATGAAGTACGAAACCATTGATGCCGATCAGATTGACGACATCATGGCGGGTCGCGCACCGCGTGAGCCTCGTGATTGGGAAGGTGGTTCGGGTACTTCGGGCACCCCGCCTGTGGTGCAGAACGAACGTCCTGAAGCCCCAATCGGCGGCCCCGCAGCTGATCACTAAGGTTTGAAATGACTTCTGCGCTGTCCTCCACCCGGTTGCCTTGCGGCAACCGGGTTCTTGATTTGGCCCATACGCATGTCATGGGCATTCTTAATGTAACCCCCGATTCTTTTTCTGACGGCGGCCGCTTCAATCAGCAGGATGCCGCGTTGCGTCATGCCGAGGCGATGGTGGCGGCCGGCGCGACCTTGATTGATGTCGGTGGTGAGTCAACTCGACCGGGCGCTCGCGTGGTTTCTCCCTTGGAGGAGCTGGAGCGGGTCGCGCCAATCGTCGAGCGGATTGCCCGTGAGCTGGATGTGATCATCTCGGTGGACACCTCGACTCCCGCAGTAATGCGCGAGACAGCGCGCCTCGGTGCGGGGCTGATCAACGATGTGCGCTCCCTTCAGCGTGATGGCGCGCTGGATGCGGCGGCGGCAACCGGACTGCCGGTGTGCCTTATGCATATGTTGGGAGAACCCGGCAATATGCAGGACAGCCCGCATTACGATGATCTGGTTGGTGAGGTGAGTGGGTTTCTTGCGCAAAGAATGACTCAATGCGCCAAGGTGGGCATCGCAGCCGAAAAAATTATCCTGGATCCCGGGTTTGGCTTCGCCAAGACCCTGCAACACAACTTGAGCCTGTTCAAGCATATGGAAGCTTTGCACGCCCTTGGTCGACCCTTGTTGGTCGGCGTGTCGCGCAAGAGCATGATAGGGCTGGCCCTGAATCGCCCTGTGGGTGAGCGGTTGTACGGTGGCCTGGCGTTGGCGGCACTTGCCGTGACCAAGGGCGCGCGTATTTTGCGGGTGCATGATGTCGCCGAGACGGTTGATGTGGTGCGCATGCTGGCCGCGGTAGAATCAGCCGAATAAGAATGATGGAGCACTTATGACTAAAAAATATTTTGGCACCGACGGTATTCGTGGTCGGGTCGGCGAATTCCCGATTACTCCTGATTTCATGCTCAAGCTGGGTTGGGCGGCCGGTATGGCGTTCCGCAGCATGGGCGCTTGCCGCATCCTGGTGGGCAAAGACACTCGCATCTCGGGTTACATGTTCGAATCTGCGCTGGAGGCGGGGCTGTCTGCCGCAGGCGCCGATGTCATGCTACTGGGGCCCATGCCGACGCCGGCAATCGCTTACCTGACGCGTACCTTCCACGCTGAAGCCGGTATCGTGATCAGTGCCTCGCACAATCCCCATGATGACAACGGCATCAAGTTCTTCTCGGGCCAGGGCACCAAGCTGCCGGACGAGATCGAGCTGATGATCGAAGAGTTGCTGGACGCGCCGATGACCGTGGTTGAGTCCAGCAAGCTGGGCAAGGTCTCGCGTATCAATGACGCCTCAGGCCGTTACATCGAGTTCTGCAAGAGCAGTGTGCCGACCAGCACCAACTTTGCCGGCCTCAAAATTGTTGTCGACTGTGCTCACGGTGCAACCTACAAAGTGGCGCCCAGCGTATTCAAGGAGCTGGGTGCCGATGTGACGGTGCTGTCGGCCCAGCCAAATGGTTTGAACATCAACGATAACTGCGGCTCGACGCATATGGAGCAACTGCAGGCTGCTGTCCTGGCCGAGCACGCTGACCTCGGTATTGCCTTCGATGGCGACGGTGACCGCGTATTGATGGTGGATCACACCGGTGCGGTGGTTGATGGCGATGAGCTGTTGTTCATCATTGCCCGCGACCTGCATGAGCGTGACAAGCTGCAAGGCGGTGTGGTTGGCACGCTGATGAGCAATCTCGGGCTTGAGTTGGCCTTGGCCGAGCTTGGGATTCCGTTTGTACGCGCCAATGTCGGTGACCGCTATGTCATCGCCGAGCTGCTGGAGCGTAACTGGCTGGTGGGCGGAGAGAACTCGGGGCATGTGGTTTGCTTCCAGCACACCACCACGGGCGATGCCATTATTGCTGCGCTGCAGGTATTGCTGTCCTTGCGTCGTCGCAAAGAGAGTCTGGCTCAAGCGCGCCAGGCGCTGCGCAAGTGCCCGCAGGTTCTACTGAATGTGCGCTTTGCCGGTGGCGAAAACCCTATCGAGCACCCTGCTGTCAAAGACGCCTGCGAGCGTGTGACCCTTGCAATGGCTGGGCGTGGCCGCGTGTTGTTGCGCAAGTCCGGCACAGAGCCGCTGGTGCGTGTCATGGTCGAAGGCGAGGACGAAACACAGGTTCGCGGCCACGCCGAAGACCTGGCAAAACTGGTAACTGAAATTTGCGCCTGAATTCGGCTTGCCAGTGATGGTGTGGTTGGGTAACATCTGCGCCCACTTTGACCGACGAGGTACAGCATGCGTCGCACTATGGTAGCTGGTAACTGGAAGATGCACGGTACCCGCGCCAGTGTCGCTGAGCTGATCAATGGCCTTCGTCACTTGGCCTTGCCTAGCGGTGTTGATGTTGCGGTTTTCCCGCCTTGCTTGCATATCAACCAGGTGGTTGATGGTTTGAAAGGCAAGTCGATTCAGGTCGGCGCGCAGAACTCTGCGGTGGAACCCATGCAAGGTGCGTTGACCGGTGAGATTTCACCGAGTCAGCTGGTTGATGCGGGTTGTTCCTATGTGCTTGTCGGGCACTCCGAGCGCCGTCAGATGATGGGCGAGCGTGATGGGACACTCAATCGCAAGTTCGCAGCGGCACAGGCTTGTGGCTTGATTCCAGTGTTGTGCATAGGGGAGACCCTGGAGCAGCGTGAATCGGGCAAGACTCTTGAAGTTGTCTCGCGTCAGCTGGGCAGTATCATCGAGGAGCTGGGTGTTGGTGCATTTGCAAAGGCAGTAATTGCTTACGAGCCGGTCTGGGCCATTGGCACCGGGCTGACTGCTACACCGCAACAAGCGCAGGATGTGCATGCAGCCATCCGCGCGCAGTTAGCGGCAGAGAATTCTGAAGTCGCGCAAGGTGTGCGGCTTCTATACGGCGGCAGCGTGAAGGCGGCCAATGCGGTCGAACTGTTCGGCATGCCGGATATCGATGGGGGGCTCATTGGTGGAGCTTCCCTGAATGCAGATGAGTTCGGTGCGATCTGTCGCGCCGCGGGAAACTGAAAAAATGCTGGAAACAGTCGTAGTCGTTTTTCATCTGTTGGCTGCCCTGGGCGTAGTTGCCCTGGTTTTGTTGCAACAGGGTAAAGGTGCGGATGCTGGTGCGTCTTTCGGTGCAGGTGCTTCAAATACTGTGTTCGGAAGCCAAGGTTCCTCTACCTTTCTTAGTAAGTTTACTGCTATACTTGCCGCCGGTTTCTTCATAACCAGCTTGGGGTTAGGTTACTTTGCTAAAGAGAAAGCTCATGTGCTGACTCAGGTAGGTCTCCCAAACCCAGCAGTTTTGGAAGTACCAAAAGCAAAACCGGCTTCTGATGATGTCCCGGTGCTTCAAGAGCAAAAGTCGGCTACTCCAGCGACTGACGTACCTCCAGCTCAAGAGCAGAAGTAAGAAGGGTTGTAAACGCTGTATTGCCGAGGTGGTGGAATTGGTAGACACGCAACCTTGAGGTGGTTGTGCCCATAGGGTGTAGGGGTTCGAGTCCCCTTCTCGGTACCAATTATCAGGAGAGCCCGCTGTTGCGGGCTTTCTTGTAGGTGGAAGGTTACATTGACCCTGTAAGGGATCGGTCGTATACTTCCGCCCCAGCTTTGTCGCGGGGTGGAGCAGTCTGGTAGCTCGTCGGGCTCATAACCCGAAGGTCGTCGGTTCAAATCCGGCCCCCGCAACCAGTTTTAGCGGAGCCCCTTTTAAGGGGCTTTTTGTTAGCTGGACACTTTCAACGCCGCTGTTCGACGGCGTTTCAAGGATGGGCGTTTCGCCCATTTTTTTATTTTGCACAGCATGCACATACATGCACGAGGGGGTTCAGGTGTCGAGCAAGCTAGAAGAGTTGCAGGCCTTGCTGGCCCCGGTGGTCGTGGCCCTAGGCTATGAATGCTGGGGTATTGAGTTTTCGGCTCAAGGTCGCCACTCAATGTTGCGCGTTTATATCGATAAAGAGGGCGGCGTGCTGGTGGACGATTGTGCCATTGTCAGCCGTCAGATCAGCGGTGTGCTGGATGTTGAAGATCCAATCGCCGTTGAATACACCCTCGAAGTTTCCTCGCCAGGCATGGAACGCCCACTGTTCACTATTGATCAGTTTGCAAAATTTGCCGGTGAACAAGTGAAGATCAAGCTGCGCTCACCCTTTGAAGGGCGACGCAACTTTCAGGGCCTTCTGCGCGGTGTAGAAGAACAGGATGTCGTGGTGCAGGTAGAAGACCATGAGTTCCTGTTGCCGATCGATATGATCGACAAGGCCAACATTATTCCCAGTTTTGACTGAGACGCGGATCCCGCGGATCCAATGGCTTGCGAAAGGCGAGGCGTACGATGAGCAAAGAAGTACTGCTGGTTGTTGAGTCGGTATCCAATGAAAAAGGCGTACCGGCAAACGTGATTTTTGAAGCGCTGGAGCTGGCCCTGGCCACTGCTACCAAAAAGCGTTTTGAAGACGAAGTTGATCTGCGTGTGGAAATCAACCGCCACACCGGTGCCTATGAGACTTTCCGTCGCTGGACGGTCGTCGAAGAAGCCGATCTTGATGATCCGGCCATCGAAACCTGGCCGAGCAAGGTTGCGCAAACGCATCCGGGCGCCCAGGTCGGTGATGTCGTCGAAGAAAAGATCGAGTCGATCGAATTCGGCCGTATTGCTGCACAGACTGCCAAGCAAGTCATCGTGCAGAAGGTTCGCGAAGCTGAGCGCGCTCAAGTCGTTGACGCTTATCGCGAGCGCCTGGGTGAAATCATCTCCGGCACCGTGAAAAAAGTTACTCGTGACAATGTGATCGTTGACCTGGGCAACAACGCTGAAGCGTTGCTGGCCCGCGAAGACATCATCTCTCGCGAAACCTTCCGTGTCGGCGTGCGTCTGCGTGCGCTGCTCAAGGAAATCCGCACCGAGAACCGCGGCCCTCAGTTGATCCTGTCGCGTACCGCGCCGGAAATGCTGATCGAACTGTTCCGCATCGAAGTGCCGGAAATCGCCGAAGGCCTGATCGAAGTCATGGCTGCGTCCCGCGACCCGGGTTCGCGCGCCAAGATCGCGGTCCGCTCCAAGGACAAACGCATCGACCCGCAGGGCGCTTGCATTGGTATGCGCGGTTCGCGCGTCCAGGCAGTGTCGGGCGAGTTGGGCGGTGAGCGTGTGGATATCGTGCTGTGGGACGATAACCCGGCGCAGTTCGTGATCAACGCCATGTCGCCAGCTGAAGTGGCGGCAATTATCGTTGACGAAGATGCCCATGCAATGGACATCGCCGTTGGCGCAGACAATCTGGCTCAGGCCATTGGTCGTGGTGGTCAGAACGTGCGTCTGGCCAGCCAACTGACCGGCTGGACCCTGAACGTGATGACCGAATCGGACATCCAGGCTAAGCAGCAAGCTGAAACCGGTGACATCCTGCGCAACTTCATCGACGAGCTGGAAGTCGACGAAGACCTGGCGCAGGTGCTGGTAGATGAAGGCTTCACCAGCCTGGAAGAGATTGCCTACGTACCGTTGGAAGAAATGCTCAACATCGACGGCTTTGACGAAGACACCGTCAACGAGCTTCGCGCTCGAGCCAAGGATCGCTTGTTGACTAAAGCCATCGCTACTGAGGAAAAGCTGGCAGACGCCCATCCGGCCGAAGACCTGCTCTCGCTTGAGGGTATGGACAAGGATTTGGCGATGGAACTGGCGGTGCGCGGCGTAATTACCCGCGAAGACCTGGCCGAGCAGTCTATTGACGATCTGCTCGACATCGACGGCATTGACGAAGATCGTGCCGGCAAGTTGATCATGGCCGCCCGAGCCCATTGGTTCGAGTAACTAGGCGCGGCCTGAGGAGAGAAGTGCATGACGCAAGTCACGGTGAAACAACTGGCCGATGAGGTCAAAACACCGGTAGAGCGCCTGTTGCAGCAGATGCGTGAGGCAGGTCTGCCGCACACCGCCGCCGATGAAGGTGTGAGCGATAGTGAGAAGCAGTCTTTGCTGACTCACTTGAAGAGCAGCCACAAGGCGAAAGTGGAAGAACCGCGCAAGATTACATTGCAGCGCAAAACCACCAGCACCCTGCGTGTTGCTGGTAGCAAAAGCATCAGCGTTGAAGTGCGCAAGAAGAAAGTCTTCGTACAGCGCAGCCCGGAAGAAATCGAAGCCGAGCGCAAGCGCGAGCTGGAAGAACGTCGCGCAGTAGAAAATGCTGCTCGTCAGAAGGCTGAAGAAGAAGCCAAGCGTCGCGCCGAAGAAGAAGCGCGTCGCCAGCCTGCTGCTGCGCAACCTGCTGCCACTGAAGCAGCCGCTGCGCCTAGCGCGCCAGTTGAAGCTGTGCGTGAGGCCGCCCCGGTTGCCGCAGCTCCTGCAGCTGACGCTCGCAAGCGCGACGAACCTCGTCGTCCGGACAAACCACGTGCCGACGATAACAATCGTCGCGGTGGTGGTGGCGATGGTGAGCGTAAAAACGCTCCGCATCGTGCTTCGGTCAAAGAGAAAGCGCCTGCTCCACGCGTTGCCCCACGTACTACCGACGAAGAAAGCGATGGCTTCCGTCGTGGTGGTCGCGGCAAGGCCAAGCTGAAAAAACGCAACGCCCACGGTTTCCAGAGCCCAACCGGCCCTGTCGTGCGTGAAGTGAAGATCGGCGAGACCATCACTGTTGGCGATCTCGCCCAGCAGATGTCGGTCAAGGCAGCTGAAATCATCAAGTTCATGTTCAAGCTGGGCACTCCAGCCACCATCAACCAGGTACTGGACCAGGAAACTGCCCAGTTGGTTGCTGAAGAGCTGGGCCACAAAGTGACCCTGGTCAGCGACACCGCCCTGGAAGATTCCCTGGCTGAGTCCCTGAAGTTTGAAGGTGAGGCTGTTTCCCGTGCACCGGTTGTGACCGTAATGGGCCACGTTGACCACGGTAAAACTTCCCTGCTCGACTACATCCGTCGTGCCAAGGTTGCTGCAGGCGAAGCCGGCGGCATTACCCAGCACATCGGCGCGTACCACGTTGAAACCGAGCGTGGCATGGTGACTTTCCTCGACACCCCTGGTCACGCTGCGTTTACCGCAATGCGTGCCCGTGGTGCCAAGGCTACCGACATCGTGATCCTGGTAGTTGCAGCGGACGACGGCGTGATGCCGCAAACCATCGAAGCCGTTCAGCACGCGAAAGCGGCTGGCGTACCGCTGGTGGTTGCAGTGAACAAAATCGACAAGCCGGGCGCTGATCTCGATCGCATCCGTAGCGAACTGTCGGTTCACGGCGTGACTTCTGAAGAGTGGGGTGGCGAGACGCCATTCGTGTCGGTATCCGCAAAAATGGGTACTGGCGTTGACGAACTGCTCGAAGCTGTTCTGTTGCAAGCCGAAGTACTCGAGTTGACCGCTACTCCATCGGCCCCTGGTCGTGGTGTTGTGGTTGAATCGCGTCTGGACAAGGGCCGTGGCCCGGTTGCGACCGTTCTGGTTCAAGACGGTACCCTGCGCCAAGGCGACATGGTGCTCGTTGGTTCGAACTACGGCCGTGTACGTGCCATGCTCGACGAGAACGGCAAGCCAATCAAGGAAGCCGGCCCGGCTATCCCGGTCGAGATCCTCGGCCTGGACGGTACCCCGGACGCTGGCGACGAGATGAGCGTAGTTGCCGACGAGAAGAAAGCCCGTGAAGTGGCTCTGTTCCGTCAAGGCAAGTTCCGCGAAGTCAAGCTGGCCCGTGCTCACGCCGGCAAGCTGGAAAACATCTTCGAGAACATGGGCCAGGAAGAGAAGAAGACGCTTAACATCGTCCTCAAATCTGACGTTCGTGGCTCCCTCGAAGCGTTGAACGGCGCCTTGAACGGCCTGGGTAACGACGAAGTGCAAGTGCGCGTTGTGGGTGGCGGTGTCGGTGGTATCACCGAATCCGACGCCAACCTGGCACTGGCTTCCAACGCTGTACTGTTCGGCTTCAACGTGCGTGCCGATGCTGGCGCTCGCAAGATCGTCGAGCAGGAAGGCCTGGACATGCGTTACTACAACGTCATCTACGACATCATCGAAGACGTCAAGAAAGCCCTTACCGGCATGCTTGGCAGCGATGTCCGGGAGAACATCCTGGGTGTTGCCGA
>NZ_VBVZ01000689.1 GCF_005863185.1 Pseudomonas edaphica | reverse complement strand
TGGGTGTCTTCGACTTTTTCGTCGAGCAACATGCCCATGGCTTCGCGGGCTTCCTCACGGGTGAGGTTGCGCGCGCCGCGCTTGCCTTTGCCCAGGATGCGCACGAACTGCGCAAACGGGTGCTCGGCGGGGGTTTCAAGGGTCAGCGGGGCAAAGTCGGTCATAAGCAATTCGTCGGCCTGGGCAGGCCCGCCAGCTTGGCGGCAAGTTTGGCGGGGGTGCCATTGAAGAGTTTGTTGAGGTGCAGGCTGTTGCCCTTGTCCGTGCCGAGCTTTAAAGCGGTGTACTTGATCAGCGGGCGTGTGGCCGGGGACAGCTGAAATTCTGCGTAAAACCCGCGCAGCAGTTCGAGGATTTCCCAATGTTCGGCGGTCAATTCCAGGGGTTCAGCGGCGGCCAGGGCATTGGCCACGTCGATGGACCAGTCATCCAGGTTGACGAGGTAGCCGTCCTTGTCCAGTTCCAGCGTGCGTTCGCCTACGGTCAGGGTGTTCATAACCAGGTGTTGACCTTGTCGTAGTCGATCGACAGCTGCACAAAACCTGGGTAGTCGACGCTGTCGGCCCAGTCCGGCAGGGGCAGGTTGCGTGCCTGCATGTCTTCGGCCAGGACAAAGACCTTCACGCCCCGGGTTTGCAGGGCTGCGTTGTGCAGGCCGTAAGCGCCATCGCCACACAGCAGGATGGCGTCCTCGGCGCCGCACACGCGCAGGCAACTGCCCAGGCGGCTATCGGTAAACGGGGAGTGAGATACCACATGCAAAGTCGACATCAGAGGGTCATCACCTGGTCATAACGGTCAATCAATTCGGCGATCGCGGCGCTGTCCAGCGCCTGCGCGCTGGCAGGTGTTGCGAGGCTGCGTTCGGCAAGGCTGTGGCTGCAAGCAAACACCTCATCAATGCCGAACAGGCCCAACGCCTGCAGGTTGGCGCTGAGGTCTTTTTGCTGCACGGCCTTGGCATCCTGATGGGTTGCCAGCTGGAACACGCCATCGTCCATAAACAGCAGGCCGATCGGCAGGTCAAAAGCGCCACCGGCCAATACGATATCCAGCGCCTCGCGCGCACTTGGCCCGGACCACGGTGCCTGGCGGCTGATCACCAATAAAGACTTGGCCATCTCACGGCCCTCCAAAACAGATCAGGCGGTCGGCAGCCTGGATGGCGTCATGCAACTGCCCCAGGCCCGACAACGCCCACGGCGCGTCGAGGTTCACCGCGCTGCGTTGATAACGCGTGGCTTCCTCAGTATTGAGTACGCCACGGCGCAAGGCGGCGGCGATGCACACCACGCCGTCGAGCTGATGCAGGCTGACAAACTCACGCCACTTGCGGGCAATGTCCTGCTCATCCTGGGGCGCAACGATGTTATTGGCAGCGCTGTACACGCCGTCCTGATAAAAAAACAGCCGCACAATCTCATGCCCACCGGCAAGCGCTGCCTGGGCGAACAGCAAGGCGCGGCGCGAGGAGGGCGCATGGGCGGCGGAAAATACTGCAATCGCAAACTTCATGGAACACTCTGCAAGCAAACCTGAGCCAATGATAAAGCCGCCGCCGCGAAAAAGCCCGCCGTGATCAAAACGGTCACTGTCGCTGATCGTTCTGACGATTGCCGCCAGGCGCAAGGCTGCCTAGGCTGTGGGCAGTCGCTACCCAAATGGAGTCTTTATGTCAGGTCCCTTGGCGTCCCTCAAAGTGCTGGATTTTTCCACCTTGCTGCCTGGCCCGTTCGCGTCCTTGTTGCTGGCGGACATGGGTGCCGAGGTGCTGCGTATTGAATCGCCCACGCGTATGGACCTGTTACGCGTGCTGCCGCCCCATGACCAGGGCACCTCGGCGAGCCACGCATACCTCAATCGCAACAAGCGCAGCCTGGCACTGGACCTCAAGCAGGCCGAGGCGCTGCAGATCGTGCGTGAGCTGGTCAAGGACTATGACATTGTCCTTGAGCAATTCCGGCCTGGGGTAATGGAGCGTCTGGGCCTGGGTTATGAGGCGCTGAAGGCGCTCAACCCCCGGCTGATTTATGTGTCGATCACCGGCTACGGTCAAACCGGGCCTTATAAAGACCGCGCCGGGCACGATATCAACTACCTCGCGTTGGCTGGCGTGGCCAGTTACACCGGCCGCCAGGACAGCGGGCCGTTGCCGCTGGGCGTGCAATTGGCGGATGTCGGCGGTGGTTCGTTGCACGCTGTGGTGGGGTTGCTCGCCGCCGTTATTGCCCGCCAGCACAGTGGCGTCGGCCAATACCTGGATGTGAGCATGACCGATTGCTCGTTCAGCCTGAATGCCATGGCCGGTGCGGGCTACCTGGCCTGTGGGGTCGAGCCGGATTGGGAGAGCCATGTGCTCAACGGCGGCAGCTTCTACGATTACTATCGCACGCGTGATGGGCGCTGGATGTCGGTGGGTAGCCTGGAACCGGCGTTTATGCGGCAATTGTGCGAAACGTTGGGAAGGCCGGAGCTGGCCATGCAAAGCTTGAAACCCGAGCAGCAAAAAGCCCTGAAGCTGGCGTTACAGGTCGAGTTTGAGAAGCGCAGCTTTGACGAGCTGCGTGAGTTGTTCGCCGGGGTGGATGCGTGTGTCGAACCGGTGCTGAGCCTGAGTGAAGCGCTGGAGCACCCACAGTTGAAGGCGCGCGAGCTGGTCAGCCAGGTGCCCCGGGGTGATGGCTCGACCCAGGCGCAACTGGCTTGCCCGCTGAAGTTTTCCGAGGGGTTGCCGCAGCCTCGGCATATTGGCGTGGCGGTGGGGGCGCACAGTGATGAAGTGCTGGCTGGGTTGGGGCTCAGTGCTCAGCGGATAGACGAGTTGCGGCGGGCCAAGGTTGTTGGGTGACTGATCGGGCCTCATCGCAGCATAGGTATCTACACAACCGATTAGAAGTCTGTCGCAAGTGGGCTGTTGTGGCGAGCAGGCTTGTCGAATCGTCGCACCGCCTGCGTTGGGCTGCAAAGCAGCCCTAAACCCAGACGCTGAGTACTTTCAGGAAAATTGCAGTGCCTTTACTGGGGCCGCTTCGCAGCCCAACGCAGGGCAAGCCTGCTCGCC
>NZ_VBVZ01000688.1 GCF_005863185.1 Pseudomonas edaphica | reverse complement strand
CTATAAACCCGTGGAAAATATCTCGCTGTACACCAGCTACAGCAAGGGCTTGTCATTGGGCGGCACGGCACCGTGGTTTGCCCGAATTCCCGATGAAACCCTGGCCCCAACCGTGTCCCGGCAAATCGAAGCCGGCGTGAAATACGACTGGCACCGCATCAGCTTCGCCGCCGCCGTATTCCAGACCCGCCAGGCCTATCAATACGCAAAACCCGAAGGCCTCGAGTTTATCTACGTCCAACAAGGCGAACAAAAAAACACCGGCCTGGAACTCTCCGCCAACGGCTGGGCCACCGACCGCCTGCAGATCGCCACCAGCGTCGCGGCGATTCGTGCCCGCGTGAACAACAGCGGCACGCCAGACTACGAAGGCCACCAGGCGCTCAACGTCCCCAAACTGCGCGCCAGCCTGTATGCCGATTACGCCCTGCCATGGATGAATGGGCTGGCCGTGTTGGGCGGCGTGCAATACAGCGCCAAGAAGTACGCCGACCGCACCGGCAATGTGCAAGTGGGCGACTACGCCGTAGTGAATGTCGGCAGCCGCTACACCACCAAAATCGACGGCTATGAGACCGTGTTCCGCCTCAGCGTCGATAACCTGTTCGACAAACGCTACTGGCGCGATGCGGGTGAATACCTGGGCGACGACTACCTGTTCCAGGGCGCGCCCTTGACCGCGCGCCTGAGTGCTTCGGTTAACTTCTGAGCCTGCGCGGCGCTGCCAGCCACAGCGCCGCCAAACCACAGACCAACAGACTCCAACCCAGGTCCTGGGCCCAGGCGACCAGGGTCAACCCAGCGCCGATCACCAGGTAATACAACAAACCAAACAGCGCGGCGGCAGTGCCCAGACGATCTTGGTAGGCCACCAGCGCGGCCCCCAGCACATTGGGGATGGCCATGCCGAATGCCAGTACCACCAACAGCATCGGCCAGACAAATAACCCGCTGTGTTGCAGCAGCACGACCAGCAAGCCACCCAGCACTGCGACACCGGCGGCGATCAGCACTAATCGCTCGCCGTTTACCCCACGCTTGAGCAGTCGCTTGTTCAGCCACGCACCACACCCGGAGCCCAGCGCCAGCAAGACGCCGCTGTAGCCGAAGTCGGCGGCAGACAAACCCAGCCGCGAAAAGATGAATGGCCCCACGCTGTAATAGCTGAACAGCGCAATATTGAACGCCGCCACCAGCCCCACCGAACGCCAGATCCCGGCATCCCTGAGCAGCAACCGCAACGTCTGGCCCAGCGCGGCCGTCGGCATCGAGGCTGGACGCGTCTCGGGCAACGCCCACACGCACCACGCCCATAAGCTCAGCGAGAGCAGCAACAAACCACTGAGCACACCGCGATAACCGAAGAACTGCACCAGGCTGGCGCCCGTGAACAGGCCCACGGCCGGGCTGGCGGCCAGGGCAATGCCCATCAGCGAAAATACCTGGGCCAATTGCACGCCCTTGAAACGGTCACGCAGCACGGTCTGCGTCACCACCGAACCGACCGCCGCGCCAAACGCCGCCAACGCCTGAGCCAGCAGCAAACCGTTGAAGCTGGTCATGCCCAAGGCCAGCACCGAGGCAGCCACGTACAGAGCCAACCCGGCCAGCATCACCGGCCGCCGCCCCCAACGATCACACAGCCGGCCCCACACCACCACGCCAAAAGCGAACGCCAGGAAATACACCGACAACGTCTGCCCGGCCCGCTCCGGCCCCACCGCAAACGCCCGGCCGATATCTTCCAGCGCTGGGCTGTAGAGCGTTTGGGCCAGTTGCGGGAACATCAGCAACGCGACCGTCAGTGGCAAAAAAAATTTAACCTTCATCCCCAACTCCTTTGCTTGAAACAGCGCAAGAAGTGTAAGGACTGTGGATTGGGGTATTATCCAGACTTTGACAATTTACCCATCAAATCGGACAACCTATGGCCTGGCTCACCGCCGACGCCCCTTTCGATCCCGACCACCTGGCAGCGCCGGTCATCGGCATCGCCGCCCTGCTCGGTGATCACGACTCCGGCCTGCACCGCCACCAGCGCGGGCAACTGCTGTTCACCCGCCGAGGGTGCACCCGTATCACCCTCGACAACCAACTGTGCCTGCTGCCGCCTTCGCGCGCCGCGTGGATCCCGTGCGGCGTGCCGCATCGCGCGGTGATGCACAAAACCGTGGACTATCGCTCGGTGTATCTGAGCCCGCCACTGGCCGACCAATTGCCTGCACAGGTGGGGGTGATCGAGGTCAGCCCATTGCTTCGCGCAGTCCTGGAACCCATAGCGATGGCGCCCTTCGACACCGATTGGCAAACGGGCCGCTACGCGCATTTGCTGGCGCTGTGCCTGGATGAAATCCAGGCGGCCACCGCACAACCGATGCTCCTGCCCTTGCCCCAGGACAAACGCCTGGCGCCCTTGCTCGCCGATCTGGAAAGGTTACCGCCGACCCTGCAAGCCCTGGAAAAACAGATAGGTGCCAGCACCAAGACCATCGGCCGGATTTTCCTGCGGGAAACCGGCCTTGGCTATCAGCAATGGCGCCAGCAGTGGCGCCTGATGCGGGCCATCGAACTGCTCGCCATCGGGCGCAACCTGGGCTATTGCGCGTTCGAGTTGGGCTTTGCCAGCGACAGCGCGTTGATCGCCTTCTTCAAAAGCATGACCGGCAGCACGCCACGCGGGTATTTGAAAGTCGACTGAGGGCGTGCATGAGGCCGCTTCAGCCCGGTAGCGGAATCACCCGTAAAGGCCGCACCGACTTATAGGAAAAACTTGAGTAGATTTCTTTAACACACGGCAACGTCTGCAACACCTCACGCGCAAACTCGCCGAACGACTCCAGGTCTTTGGCCACCACCTCGAGCAAAAAGTCATAGCGCCCCGACACGTTGTGGCAGGCGACAACTTCGGGAATCTCCAGCAGCCGTTGCTCGAATGCCCGGGCGATTTCCTGGGTGTGGCTTTCCATCATGATGCTGACAAACGCCGTCACGCCATACCCCAGCGCCTTGGGCGACAGAATCGCCTGATAGCCGCTGATCACCCCGCTCTCCTCCAAGTTGCACACCCGTCGCCAGCACGGCTAGGTG
>NZ_VBVZ01000687.1 GCF_005863185.1 Pseudomonas edaphica | reverse complement strand
CCTGTTCGCGGACGAAGGCCAACTCGCTGAAGCCCACGGACAGGTCCAGCACGTCGTCCGGATGGCTGCGTCCACCGCCCAATGTCACCACCGCCAACCCCACGGCGCGGGTGTCGATCTCGGTGACACAGCCCTCCTCCTCGGCCCACACCGGCACCGACACGACCGCCTTGGGTAAATGTTCATCGGGTTTGTCGGTAAAACCCTGCGGGCCGCCCAGCGCAACAACCATCTGCTCAAATCGCTGCAAGGCCGCGCCGCTCTGCCAGGCTTGAAGCAATTGATCACGGGCCTGGGCCTCGTCCCTCGCCAGGCCGGCCATCGTCAGTGCCTGTGTGGCCAGCGCCAACGTCACCGCCCACAGGCGTTCACTGCGCACTTCGCCTTTGAGCAGAGCCACCGCTTCAGCCACTTCCAGGGCATTGCCGGCACTGCGGGCCAGCGGCTGGTCCATGTCGGTGATCAGGGCACGGGTGTTGACTCCGGCGCCGTTGGCCACTGCGACGATGCTGGCGGCCAGAGCTCGCGCCTGCTCAGGTTCAGCCATAAAGGCGCCGTTGCCGGTCTTTACATCCATGATCAACACATCGAGGCCGGCGGCGAGCTTCTTGCCGAGGATCGACGCGGTGATCAGGTCTATCGACTCCACCGAGCCAGTCACATCGCGGATCACGTACAAGCGCTTGTCCGCGGGTGCCAGGTTGGCGGTCTGGCCGATGATCGCGCAGCCGACTTCAGCCACCACCGCGCGCAGGCGTTCGGTGCTGGGTTGGCAGTCGTAGCCGGGGATGCTTTCGAGCTTGTCCAGGGTGCCGCCGGTATGCCCCAGGCCGCGCCCGGAGATCATCGGCACGTAACAGCCACAGGCCGCCAGCAAGGGCGCAAGCAACAAGCTGATCATGTCGCCGACGCCGCCGGTGGAATGCTTGTCGACAATCGGCCCTGGCAGCTCCCACTTCAGTATTTGGCCGGAATCGCGCATTGCCTCGGTCAAGGCGATGCGTTCGCTCACGTCCATGCCCTTGATGAACACCGCCATGGCGAACGCCGCCACTTGCCCATCGCTAAGGCTACCGTCGGCAATGCCGGTGACGAACCGTTGAATGTCGATAGCGGCCAGGGCATGCCCGTCGCGCTTACGGCGAATCACTTCTTGTGGCAACCACATACTGTGCTCCTTACAGCGAAATGAAAAAGCCGACAATCGCCGCGCTCATCAGGTTCGAAAGCGTACCGCCGATCATGGCCCGCAGGCCCAGCCGCGCCAGTTCTTGACGCCTTTGCGGGGCGATACCCGTGAGGCCGCCCAGTTGGATGGCAATCGAGGACAGGTTGGCAAAACCGCACAGGGCGAAGGTGACGATCACTTGGGTGTGTGCCGACAACAGCGGCACCCCGGCTGCGGCGGCCTTGTCCGCGGTCAGGTAGTTGGCCAGGTCGGCATAGGCGACGAACTCGTTGAGCACCAGTTTTTCCCCGATAAAACCGCCGGCCAGCACTGCCTCATGCCACGGCACCCCGAGCAGAAAAGCGATCGGCGCCAACACGTGCCCGAGCACCAGTTGCAAGGTCAGCTGCGGGTAGCCAAACCAGTTGCCCGCCCAACCGAGCAGCCCGTTGAACAAGGCGATCAGCGCGATAAACGAAAGCAGCATCGCGCCCACCGCCAACGCCAGGCGCAAGCCGACCTGCGCGCCCTCGGCAGCCGCGTCGATGATATTGGTCGGCCGATTCTCGGCCTGCCCCAGCTCTTCAATCACCTCGTCGGTGCGCGCCGCTTCGGTTTCAGGCTCCATAAGCTTGGCCATCAACAACGCCCCCGGCGCCGACATGAAACATGCGGCGATCAGGTATTTGAGTTCCACCCCAAGCCCGGCGTAACCGAGCAGCACCGAACCTGCTACCGCGGCAAAACCGCCGACCATCACCGCGAACAACTCAGAGCGCGTCAGCTTGGCAATGAACGGCCGTACCACCAGCGGCACCTCCGACTGGCCGATGAAAATCGCCGACGTCACCACCATCGACTCGACGCGACTGGTGCCCAGCAGCAGACGCAGGCCGCCGCCCACCAACCGGATAATCCAGCCCATCACGCCGATGTAATACAGCACCGAGATAAAGCTGCCGAAGAACACAATCATCGGCAACACCCGGATAGCGAATACAAACCCGCCATTTCCGAACACTTCAAACATATGCGGAGAACTCAAACCGCCGAACAGAAACTCGATGCCTTTGTTGGCGTAGAGCTGCAGGGAGGCTACCGCGCCCGACAGCGCGGCGAGCACCGTCTGGCCCCAGGGCACGTACAGCGCAAAAGCGCCGATCAGGACCTGGATCACAAAGGCGACCGAAACCGTGCGCCAGTTGATCGAGCGTCGCTGGTGGGATAAAGCAATGGCAATGACAATAAGGGTCGCTATTCCGACAAGACTGATCATGCAGGCGTCTCAATAATGGACCGAGCGGACACAGGCCAATTGGCCTGCCCAGGATTAGAAAGCGTCGAAAGCACCCGGCAACAATTGCGCCAGGGTCCAGGTACGCGTGGCGGCCGGGTCACTGCCCTGGCAAATCACCACTGCATCCTTGGCCATCAACTCCAGCATCACCTGGCGGCAGGCACCGCAAGGGCTTATCAGTGAAACGTTGGGTGCGTAAACCGCGATGGCCCTGAAACTGCCCGGCGCATGGCCCTGGCTGATGGCACTGAACAAGGCGCTGCGTTCGGCACAATTGGTCAGCCCGTAGGAGATGTTCTCCACGTTGCAGCCCAGTACGACCTCACCATCGGCGGTCAGCAATGCCGCGCCGACCGGAAACCTGGAATAAGGTGAATACGTACGCTCGGCCGCCCGCTTGGCCTCTTCCATCAAACGCTGTTCAATTGTCATTTACAGGGGCATCCCATTTTCTTGCGAGCACGTCCAGGACGGTCGTGACGCTCTTATGGGTGTTATTAAAATAACATTTGGTGTGAATACTCAATCTTTATTTTTGCCTGCGGGCAAAACCCGGATCTTTACTTTCGCGTAAATCCTCCATGCCCTAGGTATGCTCCGCTTTTATTGCCTGACACTGCCTTCGGGG
>NZ_VBVZ01000686.1 GCF_005863185.1 Pseudomonas edaphica | reverse complement strand
GCGTGGTGGTGGTAGTGCAGCGGCTGTCCTTGTCGTTCTGGTAGGCGTAGACGCTGCCGCCCAGGGTCATTTTCAGGTTGTCGGTGAGCGAGAAGCGCGTGCCCAACTGGCCGGAGGTCAGGCGCAGGTCGTGGCGAAATTGCACGCCGTCGCCGTCTACGTTGTCCTTGAGGTTGTAGTTACCCAGGCTGCCGAACAGCTCGGCGCTGCCGCCCAATGGGTACTTGTAGGTGACGGCCAGGCCTTCAGGGTTGATGTCGCTATCCCAGATCACGTCGCCCATGTTTACCCACGGCTGCAGCATCTTGCCGCCGATCACGTGCAGGTTCTTGATCTGGTCCGGGTGGTAGTCGATGTAGCCCAGGTCCAGCCAGATCGACTTCTTGTCGAAGTAGTTGTCCTGGTCCTGGTTGGTGGAGCGCGCGTCGTCGCTGCTGCCGGTGGCCACGCGGATGCCGGTGTCAACCTGGGAGTTGATTTCGGTGTAGGCACCCAGGCGGGCACGGATGCGCTGACGGTCTTTGTCGCGGCCGCCGTTGTTGGATTCGCCCTGGATCTTCACGGTTTCCTGACGGAAGCGCACATCACCCTTGAGCTGAGTGCGTGCGGCCCAGGCCAGCTTCTGATCGAAGACGCTGAGGTCGTTGGTTTTTTTCGCGGTGGCCGCGATCTGCTCGTTGGTCTCTTGTTGAGCTTGCTGTGCGATCTGCTTTTCTTTCTGGTCCTTGGCTAATTCCGTTTGCAGTTCGGTGTACTGCGCAGCGGTGATCTGGCCGTTGGCCTTGAGCATGTCGAGCAATTTAGCGTCGACTGCAGCGCTGGCCGGAACGCTCAGGGCCAGCAACAGGCCGCCACACAGGGCCGCCGCAGTTTTAGTGGAAGCAAGACGCATATCAATCTCCGAAAGTGAGGAGGGATGGCAAACCATCCAGGACACAACCGACCGATGACGGACGGAAAATAGCCGCCTGGTAGAACCAGGCGCTCTAAAAACAGGCGTCAGTATCGCGATCGTTTATGACGGAGTAGTGGCTAAGTGATTTCACCTAGATGACAAATTATTTAATCTGGAACTAATTGTTTCGAGGTTTGTCTCGCTCGTTTCGAGGTGTGCCTGGCGCCGCGATAGGCGATACTCGCCAGGCTTTCACGCCAAGAAACAGTGAGGATGCCGATGCCGCTGCAACGCCTGGACAAGCTGTCTGCAATCGCCCCGCAAGTCTGGGATGCCCTGGTGCCGCAGGCCCAACCCTTTGTGCGGCACGCCTTTCTGAGTGCCCTGGAAGACAGCGCCAGCTTGGGCCCGCAGTCCGGTTGGCAGCCCGAGCATTTGCTGCATTGGGAAGGCGAGCGGCTGGTGGCGGCCCTGCCCAGCTACCGCAAGTGGCACTCCTACGGCGAGTACGTGTTTGATCATGGCTGGGCGGATGCCTGTGAGCGTGCGGGCATCGAGTACTACCCCAAGTTGCTGACGGCGGTGCCGTTCAGTCCGGTGAGTGGCCCACGTTTGTTGGCCAGGAATGCCGAGGACGGGGTTGAACTGCTGGGTAGCTTGCCCGGGTATCTGGAAATCGAAGGGCTCTCCAGTGCCCATATCAACTTCACCGACCCGTTGGCCGATGCCGCATTGGCTGGGCAGGCGGGTTGGTTGCAGCGCCTGGGCTGCCAGTTCCACTGGCAAAACCGCGGCTATCGCGACTTCCAGGACTTCCTCGATGCCTTGAGTTCACGCAAGCGCAAACAAATGCGCAAAGAGCGCGAGCAAGTGGCGGGGCAGGGCATCGATTTTGAATGGTTGCAAGGCCACGAGTTAAGCGAGGCGCAGTGGGATTTTGTTTACGCCTGTTACGCCAACACCTACGCGGTGCGTCGCCAGTCACCCTACCTGACCCGCGCCTTTTTCAGCCTGCTGGCCGAACGCATGCCCGAGGCGATCCGCGTGGTGCTGGCCAAACAAGGCGCACGCCCGGTGGCCATGGCCTTCAGCCTGATCGGTGGCGACAGTTTCTATGGCCGCTACTGGGGCTGCCTCGCGGAGTTCGACCGCCTGCACTTCGAAACCTGCTTCTACCAAGGCATGGACTACGCCATCGCCCACGGCCTGCAACGTTTTGACGCTGGCGCCCAGGGCGAACACAAGTTGATTCGCGGCTTTGAACCGGTGATCACACGGTCATGGCACTACCTGCGCCATCCGGGTTTGAAGAATGCCGTGGAAGACTTCCTGGAGCGCGAGCGGGTTGGGATTCTGGCGTATGCCGAAGAGGCAAGGGCAGCCCTGCCTTATCGGCAGGGCTGAACCCGTTTGCCTCAGGCTGGCTGCTCCTTGCCCAGCCATCGATAGGTCACGCCGCCGATTACAGCACCGAGGATCGGCGCCAGCCAGAACATCCACAACTGCTGGATCGCCCATCCGCCGACGATCAGTGCCGGGCCGGTACTGCGGGCCGGGTTGACCGAAGTGTTGGTCACGGGAATGGAGATCAAGTGGATCAAGGTCAAGGCCAGGCCGATGGCGATGGGTGCAAGACCCGGCGGAGCACGACGGTCGGTGGCGCCGAGGATGATCAGCACGAACATCGCCGTCATCACCAGCTCACAGACAAACCCCGCAGCCATCGAGTAGCCACCCGGCGAATGCTCGCCGTAGCCGTTGGAGGCCAGGCCCGACGCCAGTTCGAACCCCGGCTTGCCACTGGCAATGAAGTACAACAGCGCAGCGGCGACAGTGGCGCCGATTACCTGCGCGACGATGTAAGCCGGTAACTCCCTGGCCGGAAACCGCCCGCCCACGACCAGCCCCACTGACACTGCCGGGTTGAGGTGGCACCCGCTGATATGCCCGATGGCAAACGCCATGGTCAGCACCGTCAGCCCGAAGGCCAGGGCCACACCGAGGAACCCGATCCCGACGGCGGGAAACGCTGCGGCCAACACCGCACTCCCGCAACCGCCCAACACCAGCCAAAACGTACCTAACCCCTCTGTGATTGAACGTTTGAACAAAGACATGCGACACGTCCTTGATAGATAGCTCTACCGAATCAGCAAATCAGTGATGCTCCCTGCAGATTTACTTCAGCGCCCCTCTAGGC
>NZ_VBVZ01000685.1 GCF_005863185.1 Pseudomonas edaphica | reverse complement strand
GTGTTCAAGGGCAACGGCCTAGTGTCGTCGCCGGTGCAGGAGCGCGTGCAGATGATCTATGCGCTGAGCGAGGAGCTCTCGCATTCGGTGTCGCAGATCGACGGCATCGTCGCCGCGCGCGTGCATGTGGTGCTGCCCGATAACGACCTGCTCAAACGCGTGATTTCACCCTCGTCGGCCTCGGTACTGGTGCGTTACGACCCGGGTACCGACATCAATACGCTGATCCCGCAGATCAAGACGCTGGTGGCCAACGGCATTTCCGGTCTGAGCTACGAAGGCGTTTCGGTCACGGCGATCAAGGCGGCTGTCGCCATCAGCCAGAACCCGGCACAACCACGGCTGGCGCGCTTTATGGGCTTGTGGATGCTGGAAGACAACGTGCCTCAGGCGCGTTTCATGTTCGGCACGTTGTTGCTGATTGCGCTTGGCGCCCTCGGTGTATTGGCACGCCAGCAGTGGGCGCGGCGCCAGTCCCAGGCGCTGTATGTGCTCAAGGAGGGTGAATGAGTTTATTCGAACGCTGGCAGGGGGTGATCGCCGAGCCTTTGCAGTTTGTGCGCGGGCCTAGCCTGGGCGCGTGTTTTGCCGCTGAGCTGCCAGATGACGTGTTGCAGGCCATGCAGGCCCAGCCACGTTTTCGCCCGCGCCTGCAGCAGTTGCTGGTCAAGCACTACCAGTTGGCGCCGATCGAGCAATTGGTCACGCCGTTGGCGGCCGACCTGCCGGTGTTGCTGCTGTCGCCCGCGCAATTTGCGCGCCTGCCGAGGTTATGCGGGGCTATCTGGCACGGCGCAACCTTGAGCCGTGAGATCCGCCGCGAGGTGGTCAATGAGCTGCGTGAAGGCCTCGGCGCCGAGGTCTTTGTGGCTGCCCTGGCTCTGCGCCAACTGGGGGGCGCGGCGGATCTGCTGCGTGAACCGGTCGAGTTGATCGAAGCCATCGACCGTGACGGCCTTGGCTGTGTCGCCGCCTGGCTGCAGGCCCAGCACGCTGACTGGCAAGGCTGGCTGCGCTTGCGTTTTGACTTTCCCCAGGGCTACAGCGCACGCGTGCCGCGTGACCTGGAAATCGTCCAGGCCGCCGCTGCTTGCCTGCTGGCCGAGGAGGTTGCCCCATGAATGAACTACCGAGCCGTCCGGCTGCGCGTATTTTGCGGGCCGAAGAAGCCGCGTTGTGGACCGACGGTTTTGCCTTCCTGCAAGCGGCCAAAGACCAGGCCGAACAGATCAAGGCCGACAGCGACCAGTGGCTGCACGCCGCCCGCGCCGAGGGCTTTGAAAGCGCCCGGCAGGCCGGTGCCGAGCAGGTCGCGCAATTGCTGGTGCAGACCCAATCCCAGGTGCAGCACTACCTGAGCAGCCTGGAGACTTCGCTGGCCGATTTGGCGTTGGGCATCGTGCGTGAAGTGCTGGGCGAATTGGATAACGCCGAGCGCGTCGTGCGCTGCACCCGCCAAGCCTTGAGCGCGTTTCGCCAGGACCAGGCACTGACCCTGTGGGTGCCACCCGCCGAGGTCGACGCATTGCGCCAACGCCTTAAGCTTGAAGGCTTGGCGCTTGCAGTGGACGCCGATGAACAGCTTGGCGCCGGCCAGGCACGCCTCAGCAGCCCGGCCGGCTCGGTGGAGCTGGGCCTGGAAGCGCAATTGCAAACCCTGCGCCGCAGCTTGCTGCCCTTTGCCGAAGAAGGTGTGGCATGAACCTGGAGCAGTTGCTGCCACGCCTGACTGAGCGCCTGGCCCAGGCGCGCCCGCGACCAATGCACGGCACCGTGCTGAGCATTCGCGGCGTGCTGCTGCGCGCCAGTGTGGCCGGTGCGAGCATTGGTGAGCTGTGCCAATTGCGCGATCCCGGCAGCAGCCGCAGCTTGAGTGCCGAGGTCATTGGTTTTGATGGTGACGAGGCGATTCTGTCGCCCATCGGCTCGATGGAAGGGTTGTCGACCCGCACGCAGATCACCGCCACCGGCGAAACCCTCGGCGTGGCGGTCGGTGATGCGCAGTTGGGGCGTGTGATCAGCCCTATGGGCGACTTTCTCGACGGTGATGGCCTGCCACCGACTCTGGCCCTGAAAAGCTATCCGCTGCACACCGAGCCTCCGGCACCGTTTTCGCGGCAGCTGATCGTGCGCTCCATGGCCTTGGGCATCCGCTCCATCGACGGCTTGCTGACCTTGGCCCAGGGCCAACGCATGGGCATCTTTGGCGAGCCAGGCGTGGGCAAATCGTCGCTGCTTGCCAGCATCATCCGTAACAGCGAAGCCGATGTGATTGTGATCGGCCTGATCGGCGAGCGGGGCAGGGAGGTGCGCGAGTTGCTCGACGTGCAACTCGATGCCCAGGCGCGCGCGCGCACGGTGGCGGTGGTCGCCACCTCGGATCGCCCGGCGGCCGAGCGTGTACGTGCCGCGTTCGTCGCCACCACCCTGGCCGAATACCACCGTGACCAGGGCCGCAATGTATTGCTGCTAATGGACAGCCTCACGCGTTTTGCCCGCGCCCAGCGCGAAATCGGCCTGGCCGTGGGCGAGCCACCGACCCGTCGCGGTTACCCGCCGTCGTTCTTCTCGGCGTTGCCACGCCTGCTCGAACGCGCCGGCCCCGGCCCTACCGGCAGCATTACCGCGCTGTACACCGTGCTCACTGAAGGCGATGCCGCCAGCGACCCGGTGGCCGAGGAAGCGCGTTCGATCCTCGACGGGCATATCGCCCTGAGCGCCGAGTTGGCCCAGCGCAATTACTTCCCGGCGGTGGACGTGCTGCGCAGTCGCAGCCGCTTGATGGAGCAGGTCGCCGGGGAGGAGCACAAGCGCCTGGCCATGCGAATCCGTGAGCTGATGGCGCGCTACGGCGAAATCGAAATGCTGATCCGTGTGGGCGAGTACTCCGCCGGCAGCGACCCGCTGGCGGACGAAGCCATTGCACGCCACGCCGCCATCGAAGCATTCCTGCGCCAGAACGCGGGCGAGCCCAGCAACCTGGAACAGACCCTGATGCACATGCGCCAGGTGTTGGCATGAGCCGCGCAATCGAGATACACGCAAAACCCTGTGGGAGCTGGCTTGCCTGCGATAGCGGTGGGTCAGTCAGCCCTGTTG
>NZ_VBVZ01000684.1 GCF_005863185.1 Pseudomonas edaphica | reverse complement strand
AGCCAGTACGGTAGCGGTGGTGGTGCCGTCGCCTGCGTCATCGTTGGCACGGGAGGCAACGTCTTTGACCAGCTGCGCGCCCATGTTTTCGAAACGGTCTTCCAGTTCGATTTCTTTGGCTACCGAAACGCCGTCCTTGGTGATGGTCGGAGCGCCGAAGCTCTTCTCGATAACCACGTTACGGCCTTTAGGACCCAGGGTCGCTTTTACCGCGTCAGCCAGGATGTTGATACCGGTGAGCATTTTCTTGCGGGCGGAATCGCCGAATTTAACTTCTTTAGCAGCCATGATCGATATTCCTTAAATACTTTGTAGTAACGGGAAAATGAGCGGGGAATCAGTCTTCCAGAACGGCGAGAATCTCGTTCTCAGCCATGACCAGCAGGTCTTCGCCGTCGACTTTCACAGTGTTGCTGCCGGAGTAAGGGCCGAAAACAACCTTGTCACCCACTTTTACGGCCAGCTCACGTACTTGACCGTTTTCCAGCGTCTTGCCCGGGCCTGCAGCGAGAATCACACCGTGGTTGGCTTTTTCAGCAGCCGAACCTGGCAGAACGATACCGCCAGCGGTTTTCTTTTCTTCTTCGCTGCGACGGATTACGACGCGGTCGTGCAGAGGACGAAGCTTGCTCATTGTCGATCTCTCCTAATTGTGTTTTTCATCGGCCGGTATCGATACCGGCAAGTTGTATTCCGGCGGTGCCGGTCGCGCCTCGCCAAGCAAGACGCGGAAGTCTGTCTGGTGTCGCCACCAGAAACCTTGCGGTGACCGTTACATAAGGGCGCATAAGCTTATTACAAGAGGCCGCGACGGAAATTTTTTACGAATGCCGGGCGGCAAAAGCAGCACGGCCCCCAAAGGCGCCGTGCAGGTCATGCGGTTATTTGCTGTCGCGGTGTTCGAACTCGCCTTCGATCACATCCCCTTCACGCCCCAACGGCTGGCGTGGCGCCGGGCCGCCACGGGGTTGCAGGTCATCGGCGAAGGCGCGCTGGCGGATCGCCGCTTCTTCAGCTCGCTGGCGCATCTTGCCGGCCAGCAGCTTGCGGGTGAACGGCAGCAGCATGACCAGGCCGACCACGTCGCTGATAAAGCCTGGCAGGATCAACAGGCCACCGGCCAAGGCCATCATCAGGCCTTCAAGCATGGTCTGAGCAGGCAGTTCGCCGCGGTTCAGGCTTTCACGCGCACGCAGCGCCGTGGCCAGGCCGGCGACGCGCAGCACCAGGACGCCGAGCATCGAGCCGAGAATAATCAGCAACAGTGCCGGGAAAAACCCGATGGCACTGCTGACTTGAACAAATACGAACAGCTCCAACACCGGGAACAGCAGAAAGAGCAATAAAAAAGGGCGCATCAAATGGTTCCTCAACGCAAGAATGCCTTGCCAGTCCACCTTAAATGACGTCGCCGTTTCGTGAATTCAAGCGCTGACGGCTTCTTTTTTCGGCCAGACCTCAGCGTGAGCCAATGAAACCAGGGCTTCGCGCACTTGTGTCGGCGTGTTGCAAGGCTCGGCAAACGGCAGCCAATACAAGGACTGGCCGATGCGCAGGTGCATGCCCTCGCCGTCGATACCGGCCAATTGCGCAGGTTCGGTGGTCGGCAGGCCGGTCAGCTCCACATAGTGGGCGATGGCCTTGGTGTGATCGCTGTTCATGTGCTCGATCATGCTGCGCTCGGCTTTGCCCGCAAACGGGTTGGCCAGGGTGAGCTGGTCGACCCAGTGAATCGCGCCAAAGCCGCCGATGTAACGGTGACGCACCGGCTTGAGCACCCAGAAGTCGAAATCGTGGGCCTTGTGGTAGTTGGCCGAATCCGGGAAGTAGCGGTAATAGCGCTCGGCGGCGGCTTCAATCGCAGCCTCATCCTCAAGCTTTTCGGCTTCGGCCAGGTAGGTCAGGCGCCCTACCGCTTGCACGTCATCCGCCTCGCGCTCACCCACCAGCAGCGAGCACTTGGGGTCTTTCTGCAGGTTGTGGGTGTGCTGGGCGATGCGGCTGATCAGGATGATCGGCTGGCCCTGCGCGTCGAGGCAGTACGGCACCACTGAGCCGAAGGGAAAACCCGGCATGGCTTTGGACAATGTGGAGAGCGCTCCACGGTATTCCTTGAGCAACAGCTCTCGGGCGTTCTTGGCAACCTGCGTGCTCACGGTATGACTCCTCGGGTGTTCAGCCGCCCACAGCCTATGGCGTCTATGGGAATGAATCTCAACACAAGGTAATCAATATCGGCGCGGGTTGCCAGAGTGTCCGTTGCTGGTTTTACCGGGCTGCTTTACCAGGCGACGCCGAAGCCTGCGGTGTAACGGGTCTTGTCCAAGCTGCTTTGCGATTCGCCATTAATGATGTCGCGCTCGGCCTTGAGGTTGAGCGAGGCCCATTCAGTGACTTTGTAGCGCAGGCCCATTTCCGCATCCAGGGAGTAATCGGACGGCCCGGCCAGCGGCTTGCCCACTTCGCCGTTAGTGAAGAATTCCACAGTCTTGCCCACCAGGTAGCGGTTGTAGCTCCACTTCATGGCCAGGGAATAGAAGTTGCTCTTGCGATCGTCCGAATACTGGTAATCGGTGCGGTTGACCAGCGAGCCGAGGGAGAACGCGCCCAGCTCATCGTCCCAGAACTGGTAGCCAGGGCCAGTACCCACGGTGCGCTGGCGGGACAGGTCTTCAACCTTGTCACGCTTGTAGGTCAGGCGGCCCTGCCAGTACCAATGCTCGGTGATGAAGCGGTCCAGGTCATATTCGAGCGACCAGTTGTCGGTGGTGGTCACGTCATCCTGGAACTCGCGGTTGTATTCGCCCTGGGCGGTATGCCGCCACTGGCCGTGACGCGCGGTGGTCTTGAAGTCGATGTCGTAGTCGTTGGTGTCCTTGTCGGCGCGTTTGTAGTCCAGCGCCAGGTCGACATTGCCCTTCCACACCAGGTCTTCGATCACAGGCTTTGGCTTGATGATCTGCTGGATGCTGGCCAAGTCCACGGTTTTCGGCGCTTCGCCATTGGTCAGGGTGACCTTGCCATCCTCCGCCGCTTTCAGGGATTTGGCCTTTTCACCGGTGTAAGCGTCCTGCTTGACCAGCAGTTCCTGGTCGCTTTCCAGGGTCTTGACC
>NZ_VBVZ01000683.1 GCF_005863185.1 Pseudomonas edaphica | reverse complement strand
GATACACCGCTATCGCGGGCAAGCCAGCTCCCACAGTTGATTGGGTTTGCAGTTCGGAAATAGTTGTTTGTTGGGTCTCATCGGAGTCTGGCAATGGCACTACGCGAAACATGTTTATGGGAACAACTCACCCCAGGCCGGCCCGATCGCGCCGCGCTCAAGGGCGAGGTCAAGGTTGATGTGTGCGTGATCGGTGCCGGTATCACCGGCTTGTCGGCCGCCATTCATTTGCTGGAACAAGGTAAAAGCGTCGCCGTGCTGGAGGCTCATCGCACCGGCCATGGCGGTTCGGGGCGTAACGTCGGGCTGGTCAACGCCGGTATGTGGATCCCGCCGGACGAGATCGAAGCCGGTTTTGGCGAGGCGGTGGGCATTCAGCTCAACCGCATGCTGGGCGCGGCACCGTCGCTGGTGTTCAGCCTGATCGACAAATACAAGATTGATTGCCAACTGCGCCGTGAGGGCACCTTGCACATGGCGCATAACGCCCGTGGCGAGGCGGATTTGCGCAGTCGCGAAGAACAATGGAAGCGCCGCGGCGCCCCCGTCGAGCTGCTCACGGGCCAGGCGTGTGAACAGGCCACCGGCACCAAAAAGATCGCCGCCGCCCTGCTGGACCGGCGTGCCGGCACCTTGAACCCAATGGCCTACACCAGTGGCCTGGCGAATGCCGCCGTGGGGCTTGGCGGGCAACTGTTCGATCATTCGCCAGTCACTCAGCTTGAACGCCAAGGTGCAGTCTGGTCGGTGCAGACCACCCAAGGTTCAGTGCAGGCGGCGCAAGTGGTGATCGCCTCCAACGCCTATACCGAAGGTGAATGGACTGAGCTGCGGCGCAACTTTTTCCCCGGCTATTACTACCAGGTCGCCTCGGCACCGCTGACGGACGACGCCGCCAAACAGATCCTCCCCGGCGGGCAGGGCTCGTGGGACACACGCCAGGTGTTAAGCAGCATCCGCCGCGACGCGGATGGCCGCTTGTTGCTCGGCAGCCTGGGCAATGGCAACCAGAAACCGACGTGGTTCCTCAAGGCGTGGGCCGATCGGGTGCAGCAGCATTACTTCCCGTACCTCAAATCGGTGCAGTGGGAATGCACTTGGACCGGCTGCATCGCCTTCACCCCGGACCACCTGATGCGCCTGTTCGAGCCGGCCCCCGGTCTGGTCGCCGTCACCGGTTATAACGGCCGCGGCGTGACCACGGGCAGTGTGGTGGGCAAAGCCTTTGCAGACTATTTGTGTCACCAGAACCCACAGGCGCTGCCGATCCCGTTTGCGCCGATGCAACCGCTGGCCGGGGTGGGCCTGCGCAGTTGCCTGTATGAAGCGGGGTTCTCGCTGTATCACGCCGGGCAATGCCTGCGGATCGTGGTCTGATCAGCGAAATACCTGTCAAAAGCCTGCATCTTCTTAGCAGGCTACTAATCTGTATTGGTGCAAGTCGTAGCAATCACGCACTGTAAATGTGCAGTTCCGTTACGCACATTGTTACAGCTGTAGGAACTGTCGTTTAGGCATCCGGTTGCAGGTGCGACCTGCCAGGGTTGTACTTTTTGGATCCATTGGTTGCACCTTTCGATGCTAGACGGTTGCACGTACTGGCAAAGGGAGTCGAAACGCCTGTAATAACAATGACACCGTGTCTTTTTGAAGAATAAAAAAGTAATGGCACGCGCCTTGCTCTGGGCTTTCCTGTGAAAGTTTGACGCGAATTCGTAGTGCCAATAAACAAAAACCTCGGAGCACCACTCATGTCCCAGACGTTTTACAAGAAAGGTTTTCTGGCCCTCGCCGTTGCAGCGGCGTTGGGTGTTTCTGCGTTTGTTCAAGCTGATGTGAAGATTGGCGTGGCAGGCCCGATGACGGGCGCCAACGCAGCTTTCGGTGAGCAGTACATGAAGGGTGCCCAGGCGGCAGCCGATGTGATCAACAAGGCCGGTGGCATCAACGGCGAGCAGATCAAACTGGTGGCAGGTGACGACGCCTGTGAGCCCAAGCAAGCCGTGGCCGTGGCCAACCGCTTGGCCGACCAGGACAAAGTGATCGGCGTGGTCGGGCACTTCTGCTCGTCCAACACCATCCCGGCGTCTGAAGTGTATGCCGATGCGGGCATCATCATGATTACCCCGGGCTCCACCAACCCACAGGTAACCGAGCGTGGTCTGAGCGCCGTGTTCCGCATGTGCGGGCGTGACGACCAGCAAGGCATCGTGGCCGGCGACTACATCGTCGACGTGCTCAAAGGCAAAAAAGTAGCGGTCATCAACGACAAGGACACCTACGGCAAAGGCCTGGCCGACGCTACTGCTGCCCAGTTGACCAAGCGCGGCGTCAAGCCGGTGCTGGAAGAAGGCCTGACCCGTGGCGAGAAAGACTTCAGCGCGCTGGTCACCAAAATCCGCTCCACTGGTGCGGACGTCGTGTACTTCGGCGGCCTGCACCCGGAAGCCGGTCCGCTGGTTCGCCAGATTCGTGAAGCCGGCCTCAAGGACGTCAAGTTCATGTCCGATGATGGTGTCGTGACCGACGAACTGGTGGCCACCGCTGGCGGCAAGCAATACGTGGATGGTGTGTACATGACTTTCGGCGCCGACCCGCGCCTGCTGCCAGACAGCAAAACCGTGGTGGAAGAGTTCCGTAAAAACGGCACTGAGCCAGAAGGCTACACCCTGTACGCCTACGCCTCGATCCAGGCCCTGGCGGCTGGCTTCAACGGCGCCAAATCCAACAAAGGCGAAGACGCCGCCAAGTGGCTCAAGGCTCACCCGGTGAAAACCGTGATGGGCGAAAAAGCCTGGGATACCAAGGGCGACCTGAAAATCTCCGACTACGTGGTTTACCAGTGGGATAAAGACGGCAAATACCACCAGTTGGAAAAGCAGAAGTAAGCCTGAGCGCCACATAACCCATGTGTGAGCGGGTTTGTGTGGGAGCTGGCTTGCCTGCGATACAGGCACCTCGGTACTTCAGTAATACCCGGGTGATGCAATCGCAGGCAAGCCAGCTCCCACACAGGGCCCCGCTCCCACAGGGAGTGGTGTTGATATCGATATCTGTCTTTTCCTCCAGAAGCGCCGCGCACTCAACCGTGTGCAGGTGCTCACCGCGTGAGATTGCGTTATGGAT
>NZ_VBVZ01000682.1 GCF_005863185.1 Pseudomonas edaphica | reverse complement strand
AGCTGGCTTGCCTGCGATAGCGGTGTGTCAGCTAAGGATATGCCACTGATCCACCGCTATCGCAGGCAAGCCAGCTCCCACAGGGGATCACCAGTGTGCTTGAGGTCAGGTACGCAGGTGCGTCAACGGCAGCTCGGTGCTGTTGAGCACCTGGTTGAGCACAAAGCTCGACCTTACGCTGGTTACGCCTTCAATCCGGGTCAAATGCCCCAGCAGCAATTTCTGGTAGTGGTCCATGTCCGGCACCACCACTTTCAACTGATAGTCCGCATCCATCCCGGTGACTAAACTGCATTCCAGCACTTGCGGCAGGGTGCGGATCGCTGCTTCGAAATTCTCGAAACGCTCCGGCGTGTGACGGTCCATGCCGATCAGCACATAGGCTGTAAGGCTCAGGCCCAGCATCTTGCGGTCGAGCAGTGCAACCTGGCGTGAGATGTAGCCGTCGTCTTCCAACTGCTTGACCCGGCGTGAGCACGGCGACGGCGACAGGCCGATGCGTTCGGCCAACTCCTGGTTGGAGATCCTCGCGTCGCGCTGCAATTCAGCCAAAATACTCAGGTCGTATCGGTCAAGCTTGCTCATTGGGTTGGCCTTTGTCGTAACTATTGCGGTGAATTATCTATGAAGGGTTAAAAATTGCGCAAGCACTGTTTATTGACGCAATCTTCGCAATCATCTGTCGGACGTTGGCCTGTATCTTTATCAACAGAATCACCGCCTGGACAACAGTCCACTGCAGTTGGCCCAATCAGGCCTGCTGCGGCCGCCGCCCCAGCAGGGTTGAGCCGGCCTCCAGGCTGCACACTGTCCACAAGACGGCGTGAGGTGAGCCAACGTCAAAAGCGTTGAGCCAGGACGAAATTCTCAAGGGGCGGCCGACGGGTCGCCCCTTTTTCTTTGTCTGCGCTTTTAGCTCAAAAAATACTTCTCGTGACTGATAACCTCTCTCAGAACCGGGTGAGGCTTTTCCAGTCTCATGCAGTAAGGCCGGACATTCCAGGCCCTAATCCGCAGTGAGGAATAGCATGAAGCGCATCTGGCGTATGGCAGGTGTAGGTTTGCTGATGGTGAGCGTCGGCACACAAGTAATGGCCGATGACCCGCGCTATGAAGGCGGTGGTCAGCATGAAAGAGGCCCGGAAGGCGGGCGCGGCAATGAACAGGCGCGACCGCAAAATAATCAACCGCGCCCACAGAACACTCAACCGCGTCCGGAAAACAACCAGCCGCGCCCACAGAACCCGCATGTTGATCGCGCCGAGCAACAGCAGCACGGAGGTGGGCAGTGGCAAGGCCGCCCGCAAAATGCCGAGCAACCGCGGCCGGCACCGCAGCCTGCGAACAACCTGCCGATCCAGGGCCGCCCGGACACCGTGCGCCAAACCCAGGAACCCCGCCAGGGCTACTATCAGGACATCCCGCGCCGTAACGATGGCAACCAGCACTGGCAGACCGGCAATGGCCCAGGCCCGCGTCCGGGCGGCGGCTTCAATAATGGTCACCCGAACGACAACCGCTGGCCGGGTCGCCCCAATGGGCATGGCAACGGCTGGGGGCCAGGCCCGCAATATCGTCCCGGTTACACCGTCGACCGCTTCCCGGACCGCAATTACCGTGTGCCTTACCGTGGCCAGGATTACTTCTTCTCCGGCGGCTACTGGTATCGCCCGCAAGGCCCGCGCTATGTGGTGGTGACGCCGCCCTACGGGATCCGTGTGCAATACCTGCCGGACTACGCCCGTGAAGTGTGGGTGGGCAGCGCGCTGTTCTTCCTCGCGGCGGGTTCCTACTACACCTATGAAAACGCTACCCAGCAATACGTCGTGGTGCAGCCGCCTACCGAAGTACCGGCGCCGCAACCCGCGCCGCAGGGCAACGGTTATGACGTGGTGGCCTACCCGGCCAACGGCCAGTCACCGGCCCAGGTACAGCAGGACGGCTACGACTGTTATCGCTGGGCAGTGCAGCAAAGCGGTTTCGACCCACGCACCGTCACTTATGCCCCGGACCCGGCAGTGGTGCAAACCTACCGCCAGGCCCAGGGCAACTGCCTGACCAGTCGCGGCTATCAGGTGCAGTACTAGGCCTTGTTACCCGTGACCACTTCCCGCGGGTCGGCGTGCACCAGCACTTCGGCGCGTGGGTAAGCCTTGTGAATGGCATCGGCCGCCTGGTCGCTGATGCCGTGGGCCACTGACAGGGTCAATTCCCCCGGCAACTCCAGGTGCAACTGCACAAACCAGTGGCTGCCGGAAATGCGCGTGCGCAAATCATGCGCGCCCAGCACGCCCGGCACACTGCGCGCCAATTCCAGCATGTGCTGGCTGACATCCGGCGGCAGTTCTTCATCCATCAACACGGCAAAGCTCTCGCGGGCGATCTGGATCGCGCTCCACAGGATATACGCGGCAATGCCGAGGCCGAACCACGCATCCACCTGATGAAAGCCGAACCCTGCCAACACCAGTGCCACCAGAATGCTGCCGTTGAGCATCAAGTCGGAGCGATAGTGCAGTGAGTCGGCGCGCACGGCATTGGAGCCGGTTTCGCGGATCACCCGGTGTTGCAGCATCAGCAGCGCCACGGTCATCACCAGCGAAAAAACGATGACGCCAATGCTCAGCCACGGCGCACCGACCGGCTCCGGGTGCAGCAAGCGCTGGTACGCCTGGAATGCAATCAACACTGCACTGCCGGCGATAAACAACGCCTGGGCCATGCCCGACAGCGATTCGGCCTTGCCATGCCCATAACGGTGATCGTCATCGGCCGGGCGCAGTGCGTAATGCACCGCCAGCAAGTTCAGCAGCGACGTAATGCCATCGAGCAGCGAGTCGGTCAACCCGGCGAGCATGCTCACCGAGCCGCTGAACCACCAGGCGATGGCCTTGGTGATAATCAGCGCACAGGCCACGCCCACCGAGGCGCGGGTGGCCAGGCGCAGGAGCCTGGCGTGTTCGGGGCTGCTGGTCATACGAATCCTTAAGCGGCGGGTTGCAAGCCCAGGGACGCGAGCTGTTGCACGCTGCCCTTGAACTGGATCATGCGCGGATCGTCCAGCGGCAGCTTGCGGCCGGTTTCTTTCTCAATGATGGATTGCAGCTTGGCGTTGTCGACTTTGCCG
>NZ_VBVZ01000681.1 GCF_005863185.1 Pseudomonas edaphica | reverse complement strand
GGCGCCAGCACCGGAGGCGAACAGCAGGGGAATCAAGCCGGCCACCATCGCCGCCGTGGTCATCAGGATCGGCCGCAAGCGCATCTTCGCCGAGTGCAGAATCGCTTCACGCCGGTCCAGGCCCTGCTTGACCTGCATCTCATTGGCGAACTCCACCATCAGGATGCCGTGTTTGCTGATCAGGCCGATCAGGGTCACCAGGCCGATCTGCGTGTAGATATTGATGGTCGCCATGCCCAGGGCCAGTGGAATCAATGCACCGCATATCGACATCGGCACGCTGATCAGAATGATCAACGGGTCACGCAGGCTTTCATACTGCGCAGCGAGTACCAGGTAGATCACGATGATTGCGAACAGGAACGCCATGACCAGCGCGCCGCTTTCCTGATGGTATTGGCGTGCATCCGAAAGCCAGTCGTAGGTGAAACCCGGCGGCAGCAGTTTGGCTCGCGCCTCGAGGAACTTCACTGCATCGCCCATGGCCACGCCTGGGTTGGGGATCGCCTGGAAGATCGCCGAATTGAGCTGGTCGAACTGGGTCAGTTGATTGGGCTCAACGCCGGTGGAGACGCTGACCAGGTTGGACAGCGGTACTTGGCCACCGGTGGCGCTGGTTACATAAAAGCGTGACAGCGCTTCGGGCGTCAGCCGCTCGCCGCGCAGGCTCTGCGGGATCACATCGTAGGAGCGGCCGTCCATGGCAAAGCGGTTGACGTAGTTTTCGCCCACCAGCACCGCCAGGGTGTCACCCAGGTCCTTCATGGTTACGCCCAGGCTGTTGGCCTTGGTGCGGTCGACTTTGATCTTGATCACCGAGTTGTTGTAGTCCAGGTCGCTGTCCACGACCATGAACAAACCGCTTTCACGTGCGGCGTGTTTGAGCGCTTCCATCGCCTCATAGACCACGCTGTAGTCACCGGCGCTCTTGATCACCATCTGTACCGGCAGGCCACCGGTCGAGCCTGGCAGTGAAGGCAACTGGAAGGCAAAGACGTTGCTGCCCTCGATGGTGTTGGCGCGGTTCTGCATATCGCCCTGAATCTGGTCGGCGTTGCGCTCGCGTTTTTCCCAATCGACGAAGTTGACCCCGCCGATGCTGTTGGATACGCCGTTGCTGCCGTTGACCAGCCACAGGTTGCTCTGCTCCGGCAATGTCCCCATGGCTTCGTTCCACTGTTTGCCGAACTTCTCGACGTAGTCGATGTTGGCGTTTTGTGGAGACTTGATGGCCGTCAGCACCGTGGACTGGTCCTCGGTGGGCGCCAGTTCGGTCTGGGCACGGCTGTATAGCCAGGGCACGCTGATCAGCACGATGACCGCAATCGTAAACGTGACCCAACGGTGGTGCAGCGACAGATCCAGCACCCGGCCATACGCGCTGCCGAGACGGTGAAAGAATCTCTCGGCCTTGCGCGCCATCCAGCCTTCGTTCATCTGGCTGTTGAGCAGCAGTGAGCTCATGACCGGCGACAGCGTAAGCGCGATAATGCCTGAGACCACCACCGAGCCGGCCAAGGTGAAGGCGAACTCCTTGAACAGCGAGCCGGTCAGCCCGCCCATGAGGCCTATGGGCGCATACACGGCCGCCAGCGTCAGGGTCATCGCAATCACCGGCGCTGCCACCTCACGTGCGCCCAGCAGGGCTGCATATGTGGGAGACTTGCCTTCTTCGATATGACGGTGAACGTTCTCCACCACAATGATCGCGTCATCCACCACCAGGCCGATAGCCAATACCATCGCCAGCAAGGTCAGCAAGTTAATGCTGAACCCGAACATTGACATGAACGCGGCCGCACCCAACATCGACAAGGGAATGGTGACCACCGGAATGATCACTGCCCGCGCCGAACCCAGGCTCAAGAAAATCACCAGCACCACGATGGCGATGGCTTCGCCCAGCGTACCGAGTACTTCATCAATCGATGCGCTGATAAAACGTGCCAGCTCAAACGGCACAGCGACTTTCACGTCCGGCGGCAAGTTGGCGCGGATCCCCGGCAGCAATTCATTTACCTTCTTGACGATCACCAGCGGGTTGGCATTGGGCGCGGCATTCAGGCCGAAAAACACTGCTTGAACACCGTCCATGGTGGCGCTGGTGTCGGTGGACGCGGCGCCCAGTTCCACGGTAGCGATATCATTCAGGTGCACCACACCGGCAGCGCTGGACTTGACCACCAACTGGCGAAACTCGGCGACATCGACCAGGTCGGTGTTGATCTGAATGTCCGACACCACATACAAACCCTTGGCCTGACCGGGCGCAGCCTGCACGTTGTTATTCAACAGGGCCTGGGCCACATCGCTGCCGGAAATACCATGGGCGGCCATGCGATTGGCATCCAGCCAGATACGCATGGCCATTGTCTGCCCGCCGCTGAGGTTGATGCTGCCGACCCCTTCGATGGAAGACAGTTGCGGTTGCACCACGCGCTGCAAGTAGTCCGAGAGTGCGGCGGTGGACAGGGTCGGGCTGGAAAAACCCACATAGGCCACGGCTGTGGCTTCACCGGAGGATTTCACAATCACCGGGTCGTAAGCCTGCTCCGGCAAGCGGTATTTGACCTCGTTGACCTTGGCCATCACCTGGGTCATGGCCTTGTTGGAGTCGGCGTTGAGCTTCATGCGCACAGTGATCACGCTTTTGCCCTGGGTCGACGTAGAACTCATGTAGTCGACGTCTTCCACCGTAGCGACAGATTGCGCGATGGCCTGGGTGACGAAGCCCTGCATCAGTTGCGGCGAAGCACCGGGGTATTGGGTGGTGATCGTCAGCGTGGAGCTTTCCGTCAGGGGGTACTGACGAATCGGCAGGTTGTTTATGGCCAGCAGCCCCATCAATAAAATCAGGGTGCTGACCACCAGCGCCAACACCGGGCGCCGCACGAACAAGTCGGTGAATTTCATTTTTCAGATCCTTGGTGTATCAGCGGCTCGAGGCCTGGTCGAGCCCTACGGTGTCCTTGAGCGCGATGCGTACCAGGGCGCCGCTGCTCAAGCGCAACTGACCGGAGGTGACCACGCGATCACCGGCCTTCACACCGTCAAGCAGCACGACCCGGCCTTCGGAGCGTTCGCCGGTCTTCACGTAGACCTGGCGTACCGTGTTGGTCAGCTGCGTATCGGCGCCCTCGACC
>NZ_VBVZ01000680.1 GCF_005863185.1 Pseudomonas edaphica | reverse complement strand
GTATAAGAGACAGGTCCAGGCCCGCCTTCTTGAAGTCGCTGATCTTCTGCTCGGTGAGACCGATGCCCGAGGTGATCAGGTTAGTGTAGAAACCCAGCTTGCGCGCCTCGGCGATCAGTTCGGCAAGGTCCTGGCGCACCAGCGGTTCACCGCCGGAAAACCCCAGTTGCGCGGCGCCCATTTCCCGCGCTTCGCGAAACACCTTGATCCACTGCTCAGTGCTCAGCTCTTTACCCTGCTCGGCAAAATCCAGCGGATTGGAGCAATACGGGCACTGCAACGGGCAGCGGTAAGTCAGCTCGGCAAGCAACCACAGTGGCAGGCCAATCGGTGGCTTTTCAGGCAAGTTCGATCCAGTGCTCAGCACGGGCGACCTCCATGAAATCCTCGATGTCTTGACCGAGTTCAGGCACGCCCGGGAATTGTTTATCCAGCTCGGCGATGATGGCGGCCACGTCGCGCTCGCCGTCGATCAGCCCGCCGATCAAGGCGGCGCTGTCGTTGAGCTTGATCATGCCTTCGGGGTAGAGCAACACGTGGCCTTTTTGCGCGGGCTCGTACTGGAAACGATAGCCCTGGCGCCAGGTTGGTGTTTTGCTGCGATCAAAGCTCATAGGGTGATCCCTTTATGCCAGACCCGCTGCTCGGTCACGCTGTGATACGGCGGGCGTTTGAGTTCGTAGGCCATGCTCATGGCATCCAGCATGCTCCACAGAATGTCGAGTTTGAACTGCAGGATTTCCAGCATGCGTTCCTGGCCTTCGCGAGTGGTGTAGTGCTGCAGCGTGATCGCCAAACCATGCTCTACGTCGCGACGCGCCTGGCCCAGGCGGGTGCGGAAATACTCATAACCGGCCGGGTCGATCCACGGGTAGTGCTGCGGCCAGCTGTCGAGGCGCGACTGGTGGATCTGCGGCGCGAACAGTTCGGTCAGCGAGCTGCTGGCAGCTTCTTGCCAGCTGGCGCGGCGGGCAAAGTTGACATAGGCATCCACCGCAAACCGTACGCCGGGCAGCACCAGCTCCTGGGAGCGCAACTGGTCGGGGTCGAGGCCGACGGCCTGGCCCAGGCGCAGCCAGGCTTCAATACCGCCGTCTTCACCGGGCGCGCCGTCGTGGTCGAGCAGACGCTGGATCCACTCACGGCGGATCTCACGGTCGGGGCAGTTGGCCAGGATCGCAGCGTCTTTGAGCGGGATGTTCACCTGATAGTAGAAACGGTTGGCGACCCAGCCCTGGATCTGCTCGCGGGTGGCGCGGCCTTCATACATCGCCACGTGGTACGGGTGATGGATATGGTAGAAGGCGCCCTTGGCCCGCAGGGCGGCTTCGAATTCGGCGGTGGTCAACGGTGTGTCAGTCACTTCGTCTGCTCCTACAATTCAATGCTCATGCCGTCGTAAGCCACTTCGACATTGCGCCGCACCAGCTCGGCGCGCTCAGGGGAGTCTTCGTCGAGGATCGGGTTGGTGTTGTTGATGTGGATAAGCACCTTGCGCTGCTTGGGTAGCTGCTCCAGTACTTCGAGCATGCCGCCAGGGCCGTTCTGCGCCAGGTGGCCCATCTCGCGGCCGGTGCGGGTGCCGACGCCGCGGCGCTGCATTTCATCGTCGTCCCACATCGTGCCGTCCACCAGCAGGCAGTCGCTGCCCGCCATGATTTCCAGCAGCGGCGCGTCGACTTTGCCCAGGCCTGGGGCGTAGAACAATTTACCGCCAGTGCGCAGGTCCTCGACGATCAGGCCGATGTTATCGCCTGGGTGCGGGTCAAAGCGGTGCGGCGAGTAGGGCGGCGCGGCGCTACGCAAGGGCAGCGGGGTGAAGCGCAGATTCGGGCAGGCCGGGATGGTGAAGCTGGCGTCCAGCTCGATACGGTTCCAAGCCAGGCCGCCGTTCCAGTGGGTCAACATGGTGAACAGCGGGAAACCGGTGCTGAGGTCTTCATGGACCATGTCAGTGCACCACACCTGATGCGGGCAACCTTCGCGCAAGCTCAACAGGCCGGTGGTGTGGTCGATCTGGCTGTCCATCAGGATAATTGCGCTGATGCCGGTATCGCGCAGCGCGCGGCCGGGTTGCATCGGCGCAAAGCCTTGCAGTTGCGCACGGATATCCGGCGAAGCATTGCACAGCACCCAGTTCACGCCATCGTCGGAAATCGCGATGGACGACTGGGTACGCGCTTGGGCGCGCAGGCTGCCGTCGCGAAAGCCTGCGCAGTTCACGCAGTTGCAGTTCCACTGCGGGAAGCCACCGCCGGCGGCGGAACCTAGAATCTGGACAAACATGATTGCTCCATCACGCAAAGCTCAAAACAAAAACGCCCCGGGCGAACCGAGGCGTTGTATTACTCAGCCAATCAACGGCTGGCGAAGTACATGGTGACTTCGAAACCGATACGCAGATCAGTGTAAGCGGGTTTGGACCAGGTCATATTCATACTCCTACCAAGGGATGGGACGTTCACTACCAAGTAATACATATAGTCCACCTCCTATTGGAGATGTTCAGATATTGCGTATGAATATTACGCAATTCTTTTCAAGTTAGCGCTGTCTTGACGGAAAAAGCCTGTTGCAGGGTTGGCAATGATCAGCCTGCCGGTTGCCAGGAGTCGTTGATTCGCGGGCCGTTGGCCACGCAACGCCAGCCGCCTGAGGCATCGTTGAGTTGCTGGGCGGCGCGCTGCAGATCCTCGCGTGTGCGGTTTTGTATCAACTGTTGTAGCAGGTCCAGGTAACCCGACGGATGGCCCGCCAAGTAAGCCTGCCACAGCAGTTCGGCGGCTTGGTTGAGCGGCAGTTGCTGGGCACTGAATTGCTGCGCCAGGGTCTGGTTGCCCAGGTCTGGGCTGCTGTCGATTAACGACGGTAATTGCTTCAGAAAGGTCTGCAGGTGATCAATGATCCCGCACAGTGAAACGCTGGGGGACTGCACGCCAAACAGCAGCCCGGTTTGCCCGTTGACCTGTCGGATGCCGCTGAAGACCGCGTAGCCGATTTGCAGATCAACCCGCAGGCGCTGGTAAAACGGCCCGTGCAGCAGATGCCCAAGCAGTCGCCAGGCGGCTTCGTCGGCCAAGGCTGACGTCGGTGCTGGGCAAAACAGCAGTAAAGCGGCTTCATTGGAGTCTGTTTTTATCGTG
>NZ_VBVZ01000067.1 GCF_005863185.1 Pseudomonas edaphica | reverse complement strand
ACGCCCTGGAAAGCTATGGCTTCGAGTGGGACGGGGAACTGGTCCGGCAAAGCGAGCGGCATGATGCCTACGCCAAAGTCTTGAACGACATGTTCAACCACGGCCTGGCTTACGCCTGTACCTGCTCGCGTAAACAATTGGAGCCCTACCACGGGATCTATCCAGGCCTGTGCCGAAACCTCGGGCACGATCAGCAAGACGCGGCGATCCGCCTGCGCGTTCCAGAGCTGGAGTATCACTTTACCGACCGCGTGCAAGGCGAATTCCGACAGCACCTGGGCCGTGATGTGGGCGATTTCATCATCCGCCGTCGCGATGGCCTGTATGCCTACCAACTGGCAGTGGTACTCGACGATGCCTGGCAAGGTGTCACCGACATCGTGCGCGGCGCCGACCTGCTCGATTCCACGCCGCGCCAGCTTTACCTGCAGGAACTGCTGGGTCTGCGCCAACCGCGCTACCTGCACGTGCCGCTGATCACCCAGCCGGACGGCAACAAGCTGGGCAAATCCTACCGCTCGCCGCCGTTGACACCCGACCAGGCCACACCTTTGCTATTGAGAGCGTTGCGCGCCCTCGGCCAGCAACCCGGCAGCGAACTGCTGCACGCCAGCCCACGGGAACTGCTGGATTGGGGCATTGCACACTGGGACGCCAGCCAGATTCCGCGCACACTCACGCTGGCCGAAGCGCAATTGAGCTGAAGGCGCTTGCAGCTTGCCAAGCATCCGTTACCATCGCGGCAGTTTTTTAATCAGAGGCCAACATGTACATCTATCGATTGGTCCTGCTGCTGGTCGTCGGGATCTACCTGTTTTCCCCGGCCATCATGGATTGGTGGATCGACGCCACGGGCGCCTGGTATCGCCCTTATCTGCTGTGGTTGATCCTGATCGTCGTGACCTTCATCCTGCAGAGCCAAAAAGATGCCGATGAGCTTTAGCCTCACCCAGATGCTGCTGATCAGCGCCGCCTACCTGGCCGCGTTGTTCGGGGTTGCCTGGATCAGTGAGCGCGGAATGATTCCGCGGGCGATCATTCGCCATCCGTTGACCTACACCTTGTCCCTGGGCGTCTACGCCAGCGCCTGGGCATTTTATGGCACGGTGGGGCTGGCCTATCAGTATGGCTACGGCTTTCTGTCCAGCTACCTGGGCGTGTCCGGCGCGTTCCTGCTGGCGCCGGTGTTGCTGTACCCGATCCTGAAAATCACCCGCACCTATCAACTGTCGTCCCTGGCGGACTTGTTTGCCTTCCGCTTTCGCAGCACCTGGGCCGGCGCGCTGACCACGATCTTTATGCTGATCGGCGTGCTGCCGTTGCTGGCCCTGCAGATCCAGGCGGTGGCGGACTCCATCAGCATCCTCACCCGCGAACCGGTGCAGCACCGCGTCGCCCTGGCTTTTTGCGCACTGATCACGCTGTTCACGATTTTCTTCGGCTCACGCCATATCGCCACCCGCGAGAAACACGAAGGCCTGGTGTTTGCGATTGCCTTCGAGTCGGTGATCAAGCTGATCGCCATCGGCGGTGTCGGCCTGTATGCGCTGTATGGCGTATTCGACGGGCCGCAACAGTTGGAGTTGTGGTTGCTGCAAAACCAGACCGCCCTCGCCGCTTTGCACACGCCGTTGCAGGAAGGCCCATGGCGCACGCTGCTGCTGGTGTTCTTTGCTTCGGCCATCGTGATGCCGCACATGTACCACATGACCTTCACCGAGAACCTCAACCCGCGCTCATTGGTCAGCGCCAGCTGGGGTTTGCCGTTATTCCTGCTGCTGATGAGCCTGGCGGTGCCGCTGATCCTGTGGGCCGGCCTCAAGCTCGGCGCCACCACCAACCCCGAATACTTCACCCTTGGCGTCGGTATTGCCGCCAACAGCAAATCCCTCGCATTGCTGGCTTACGTAGGCGGTTTGTCGGCGGCCAGTGGCTTGATCATCGTCACCACGCTGGCACTCTCCGGCATGGCGCTCAATCACCTGGTGCTGCCGCTGTATCAGCCGCCAGCCGAAGGTAATATCTACCGCTGGCTGAAATGGACGCGCCGCGCGCTGATCGTCGCCATCATCATGGCCGGCTATGGCTTCTACCTGCTGCTGGGCGCTGGGCAAGATCTGGCCAACCTCGGCATCGTCGCGTTTGTGGCGACCTTGCAGTTCTTGCCGGGTGTGTTGTCGGTGCTGTACTGGCCAACCGCCAACCGTCGCGGCTTTATCGCCGGGCTGCTGGCAGGCATTCTGGTGTGGATGGTGACCATGCTGCTGCCGCTGGTCGGCAACCTGCAGGGTTTCTACATTCCGCTGCTGAACATGATCTACGTGCTGGATGACACCAGCTGGCACATGGCAGCGATCGCCTCGTTGGCCGCCAACGTGCTGATGTTTACCCTGATCTCGCTGTTCACCAACGCCAGCCCCGAAGAAACCAGCGCCGCCGAAGCCTGCGCGGTGGACAACGTGCGCCGCCCGCAACGCCGCGAGCTGCACGCCGCCTCACCGCAAGAGTTCGCCACCCAACTGGCCAAGCCGCTGGGCGCCAAGGCTGCGCAAAAGGAAGTCGAGCAGGCACTGCGCGACCTTTACCTGCCGTTTGACGAGCGCCGGCCCTACGCCCTGCGCCGTTTGCGCGACCGCATTGAGGCCAACCTGTCCGGCCTGATGGGACCGAGCGTGTCCCAGGACATGGTGGAAACCTTCTTGCCCTACAAGGCCGGCGGCGAAAACTACGTCACCGAAGACATCCATTTCATCGAGAGCCGGCTGGAGGATTACCACTCACGCCTCACCGGCCTTGCCGCCGAACTCGATGCCCTGCGCCGCTATCACCGTCAAACCCTTCAGGAACTGCCGATGGGCGTGTGTTCCCTGGCCAAGGATCAAGAGATCCTGATGTGGAACAAGGCGATGGAAGAACTCACCGGCATCGCCGCACAACGTGTTGTGGGTTCGCGCCTGAATACCTTGGGCGACCCTTGGAAAGAACTGTTGCAAGGCTTTATCAACCTGCCCGACGAGCACTTGCACAAACAGCACCTGGCGCTGGACGGCCAGACCCGCTGGCTCAATCTGCACAAAGCGGCGATCGACGAGCCGCTGGCGCCGGGCAACAGTGGCCTGGTGCTGCTGGTGGAAGACCTGACCGAAACCCAGATGCTCGAAGACAAGCTGGTGCACTCCGAACGCCTGGCCAGCATCGGTCGCCTGGCTGCGGGTGTGGCCCATGAAATCGGCAACCCGATCACCGGTATCGCGTGCCTGGCGCAAAACCTGCGCGAAGAGCGCGAAGAAGACGCTGAAATCACCGAAATCAGCGGGCAGATCCTCGAGCAGACCAAGCGCGTGTCACGCATCGTGCAGTCGCTGATGAGCTTCGCCCACGCCGGCGCCCATCAGAACCATGACGAAGCGGTGTGCCTGGCGGAAGTGGCGCAGGATGCCATTGGGCTGCTGGCCTTGAACCGGCGCAATTTCGAAGTACAGTTTTTTAACCTGTGCGACCCGGACCACTGGGTTGACGGCGACTCCCAACGCTTGGCGCAGGTGCTGATCAACCTGCTTTCAAACGCCCGTGACGCAACGCCCGCCGGCAGTGCGGTACGCGTCAAGAGCGAGGCTTTCGAGCACACGGTCGACCTGATCGTGGAGGACGAAGGCAGCGGTATTCCACAGAACATCATGGATCGATTGTTCGAACCTTTCTTCACCACCAAGGACCCGGGTGAAGGTACCGGTCTGGGCCTTGCACTGGTCTATTCCATCGTTGAAGAGCATTATGGACAAATCACCATCGACAGCCCGGCTGACACCGAAAGCCAACGCGGCACCCGTATTCGGGTGACCTTGCCGCGTCATGTCGAAGCGACGTCCGCTGTGAACTGAGACCGTCGAGAGAATTGAATCAATGCCGCACATTTTGATCGTCGAAGACGAAACCATTATCCGCTCTGCCTTGCGTCGCCTGCTTGAACGTAATCAGTACCAGGTCAGCGAAGCCGGCTCGGTGCAGGAAGCCCAAGAGCGTTTCAGCATTCCCACGTTCGACCTGATTGTCAGCGACCTGCGCCTGCCGGGCGCGCCGGGGACCGAGCTGATCAAGCTTGGCCAGGGCACGCCCGTGCTGATCATGACCAGCTACGCCAGCCTGCGCTCGGCGGTGGACTCGATGAAGATGGGCGCGGTGGACTACATCGCCAAGCCTTTCGATCACGACGAAATGCTCCAGGCCGTGGCGCGCATTCTGCGTGACCGTCAGTCGGCTGGCAGTACGCCGGCCGAACAGCGTCCTGCCGGCAAGGCTGCCGAGAAGCCGGGGGCCGACAACAGCAACGGCGAGATCGGCATCATCGGCTCTTGCCCACCGATGCAGGATCTGTACAGCAAGATCCGCAAAGTGGCGCCGACCGACTCCAATGTATTGATCCAGGGCGAGTCGGGCACCGGTAAAGAGCTGGTGGCCCGCGCTCTGCACAACCTGTCCAAGCGTGCCAAGGCACCGATGATTTCGGTGAACTGCGCGGCGATCCCCGAATCGCTGATCGAGTCCGAACTGTTCGGGCACGAGAAAGGCGCATTTACCGGCGCCAGCGCCGGGCGTGCGGGGTTGGTCGAAGCGGCGGACGGCGGCACCTTGTTCCTCGACGAAATTGGCGAACTGCCCCTGGAAGCCCAGGCGCGCTTGCTGCGCGTGTTGCAGGAAGGCGAGATTCGCCGTGTCGGTTCGGTGCAATCACAGAAGGTCGATGTGCGCCTGATCGCCGCGACCCACCGTGACCTCAAGAGCCTGGCCAAGATCGGCCAGTTCCGGGAAGACTTGTATTACCGCCTGCACGTAATCGCCCTCAAGCTGCCGGCCTTGCGCGAGCGTGGCGCCGACGTGAATGAGATCGCCAGCGCGTTTCTGCTGCGCCAGAGCGCGCGCATCAACCGTACCGACCTCAAGTTTGCCGCCGACGCCGAGCAGGCGATTCGGCATTATTCGTGGCCGGGTAACGTCCGCGAACTGGAGAACGCGGTCGAGCGTGCGGTGATTCTGTCGGAGAGCCCGGAAATTTCTGCCGAGCTGCTGGGTATCGATATCGAGCTGAGCGACCTGGAAGACGACGACTTCATCGGCCTGGCCCCGCAACAGGGCGGTGGCAGCAATACCAGCCATGAGCCGACCGAAGACCTGTCACTGGAAGACTACTTCCAGCACTTCGTGCTTGAGCATCAGGACCATATGACCGAGACCGAACTGGCGCGCAAGCTGGGCGTGAGCCGCAAGTGCCTGTGGGAACGCCGCCAACGCCTGGGCATTCCACGGCGCAAGACCGGGGTAGCCAGCGAAAGCTGAGGGCGCGCCCCCACAGGTAACACCCTCAGATGTGAAAAAACTGTTACCGCAGCCTTTTCACGTAACAGAAGCCGGGGCTTACGGTAACGAAGCCCCGGCTTTTTTTCGCCCTTCCAAAAGCCAGAACCAGCTCAACCCCCCGGTTTTGCTGGGCGGCACAAAAGTTGGCACGCACCCTGCTATATGCTTAGTACAAAAACAATAACAAGCTTTGTACAAGACAATAAAAATAAGACGAATCGACTCACGCATAACAAAAACAACACGGCGGAGGCGCAGCTAACTGATTCTTTTGGAGAGGCGTTGCATTTGGGGCTTGCCCCGCAACCAGGCCGAGAACAACAAAAACTGCCCTAAGGCAGAGCCTGAACTGGTTGGATCGTAGATCAGCAACACAGCGACCAAAGCAATCCGTTTGCTCTTGGCTCCCGATTGGGAGTGTCATGAAGGTGAAACTTCATGGCGAGGGCGATCAACAAAAACAAAAAGCCCGCAACCATAATAAAAATAGAGCACGCAACTACTTCTGGGGGAGCTTCGGCTCCCCTTGTAGTTTCCGGCATTTGACCCGCTCACACCCTTCTTTAAGCTTCTGGCTCAAGCCTTGCAGCTTGTTCCTACACCATCCCTCGACTAAATGCTAGAATCCCGGCCCATCATGCGGTCATTCTTCGTTATGGCCGAACATTCCTTCAAACAGTGCATCCCATGCTGAAGAAGTTGTTCCAGTCATTCCGTTCCCCCTTGCGTCGTACGCAACACATTCGCAGCACGCCTGAAGTGCTTAACAGCAATCAGCATTCATTGCAGCGCGCTCAATTCAGCCGCTATGCAGTGAACATCGTCGAACGTTTGCAGAACGCCGGCTACCAGGCTTATCTGGTGGGCGGCTGCGTACGTGACATGCTGCTCAATATCACGCCCAAGGATTTCGACGTCGCCACCAGCGCCACGCCGGAGCAGGTGCGTGCCGAGTTTCGCAATGCGCGAATCATCGGTCGCCGCTTCAAGTTGGTGCATATCCACTTTGGTCGCGAAATCATCGAGGTCGCGACGTTCCGCGCAGGCCATCCGCAAAACGATGATGAGGAAGACACCAATCAGTCTTCCCGCAACGAGAGCGGCCGCATCCTGCGTGACAACGTGTACGGCACCTTGGAAGAAGACGCGCAGCGCCGCGACTTCACCATCAACGCCCTGTATTACGACCCGGTCAGCGAGCGCATTCTCGATTACGCCAACGGCGTACACGACATTCGCAACAACCTGATCCGCCTGATCGGCGACCCGACGCAGCGTTACCAGGAAGACCCGGTACGCATGCTGCGCGCCGTGCGCTTTGCCGCCAAGCTGAACTTCGGCATCGAGAAACACACCGCCGCGCCGATTCGCGAGCTGGCGCCGATGCTGCGGGAAATTCCTTCGGCACGCCTGTTCGAAGAAGTGCTGAAGTTGTTCCTCTCGGGTTATGCCGCCGATACGTTCGAAATGCTGGTCGACCTGCAACTGTTCGACCCGCTGTTCCCGGCCAGCGCCGAGGCACTGGAATACAACCCCACGTACACCCACACGCTGATCAGCGAAGCGTTGATCAACACCGACCTGCGCATCAAGCAGAACAAACCGGTAACGCCGGCGTTCCTGTTTGCCGCCCTGCTGTGGCCTGCCCTGCCTAAACGCGTATTGCGCCTGCAAGACCGTGGCATGCCGCCGATCCCGGCCATGCAGGAAGCCGCCCACGAGCTGATCGCCGAGCAGTGCCAGCGCATCGCCATTCCCAAACGCTTCACCATGCCGATCCGCGAGATCTGGGACATGCAGGAGCGCCTGCCGCGCCGCAGTGGCAAACGCGCCGACCTGTTGCTGGATAACCCGCGCTTCCGTGCCGGCTACGACTTCCTGCTGCTGCGCGAAAGCGCCGGCGAGCAGACCGACGGCCTGGGCGAATGGTGGACCGACTACCAGGATGCCAATGACAGCCAGCGCCGCGAGATGATTCGCGACCTCGGCAGCAAAGGCGATGGCGAAGGCACTGGCCCAAAAAAACGTCGTCGCAGCGGCACCAAGCGCAAACGCAGCGCGGCCGACGCCTCGGGCGCTGCGGGCGAATAAACGTGGAACGTGTCTACATTGGCATGGGCAGCAACCTGGCTGCCCCGGACCAGCAATTGCGCAGCGCTGTCGAAGCCCTGGCGCAATTGCCCGGCACGGCCCTCGTTGGCGTGTCGGCGTTCTATCAAAGTGACTCCCTGCTCCCGGGCCAACCGCGCTACACCAATGCGGTCGCCGCCCTGGACAGCGATCTTGCGCCACTGGATTTACTCGATGCCCTGCAAGCCATCGAGAACGACCAGGGCCGCGAGCGCCTTGAACGCTGGGGCCCGCGCACCCTGGACCTGGATATCCTGTTGTTTGGCGATCGCCTGATCGACACGCCGCGGCTGAAGGTGCCGCACTATCAGATGCATTTGCGCGCGTTTGTGCTGTACCCGCTGGCAGAGCTGGCACCCGCCGACCTGCAACTGCCCAATGGCCAAACACTTAGCGACTTGCTGGCCGCCTGCCCGTTTGTTGGCCTGGAGCGCGTGCCCCGAGACTGACTCGGTCAATGTGGGACCCGGCTTGCCTGCGATGCGGGCAACTCGGTACACCCGCTATTGCGCGATGATGCCATCGCAGGCACGCCAGCTCCCACCCGTAACAGGGGTAACACCCCACTCGTAACAATGCGGTAACACATCCAATTGACTTCCCGTGTCCTCATCACGACTATAGGCGTCCCGCTGCCGCCAACCCGGCGCTGAAGGGCGCAATCCAGGCCTTATAAGCACTGCTCTCAAGACAGTGCGCCTGTATAAACGAAGACTCACGCGCGTTACTCGCTGTTTCCAAGCGCCTGAACGAGGACCCTTTCCATGCCAGACATTACCCTGACCACCTTGCAGAGCCTGAAGCTCAAAGGTGAAAAAATCACCATGCTGACCTGCTATGACGCCACCTTCGCCCACGCCAGCTGTGAGGCCGGGGTTGAAGTGCTGTTGATTGGCGATTCACTGGGCATGGTTCTTCAAGGGAATGACAGCACCCTGCCGGTCACCACTGACGAACTTGCGTACCACACGGCCAGCGTCAAACGCGGTAACAACGGCGCCTTCATCATCGCTGACCTGCCGTTCATGGGTTACGCCACCCTTGAACAAACCTTCCAGAACGCCGGCAAGCTGATGCAAGCCGGTGCACACATGATCAAAGTCGAAGGCGCGGTATGGCTGGCGGAGTCGATCCGGCTGCTGGCTGAGCGCGGCGTTCCAGTGTGCGTGCACATGGGCCTGACACCGCAGTCGGTGAACATCTTCGGCGGCTACAAGGTGCAAGGCCGCAATGAAGCCCAGGCGCGCCAGATGCGTGCGGATGCCATTGCCCTGGAGCAAGCCGGCGCCGCGATGATCCTGCTCGAATGCGTGCCCAGCGAACTGGCGGCAGAAATTACCCAGGCAGTCAAAGTGCCGGTGATCGGCATTGGCGCAGGCTCGGCCACCGACGGCCAAGTGCTGGTGGTACACGACATGCTCGGCCTGTCGCTGACCGGCCGTGCGCCCAAATTCGTGAAAAACTTCATGGCAGGCCAGGACAGCATCCAGGCAGCCCTGGCCGCCTACGTGAGTGAAGTCAAAGCCGTGACGTTCCCTGGCGAAGAACATGGGTTCTCTGCATGAACATCGTTAAAACCGTAAGAGAACTACGCGCCGCCGTCGCCCACGCGCGCAGTGCCGGCAAACGCATTGGCTTTGTGCCCACCATGGGCAACCTGCACAGCGGCCACGCCACCTTGGTGACCAAGGCCGCACAGCAATCGGACTTTGTGGTGGCGAGCATTTTCGTCAACCCGTTGCAGTTCGGCGCTGGCGAAGACCTGGACAAGTACCCGCGCACGCTGGCGGCCGACCAGGAAAAGCTGCTGCAAGCCGGTTGCAACCTGTTGTTTGCGCCCACCGTTGACGAAATGTACCCCGGCGGCATGACCGGCCAAACCCGCGTCAGCGTTCCGCAACTGTCCGAGGGCCTGTGCGGTGCCAGCCGACCCGGGCACTTCGAAGGTGTGGCGACGGTGGTGAGCAAGCTGTTCAACATGGTCCAGCCGGACATGGCCGTATTTGGCCAGAAGGACTACCAGCAACTGGCGGTCATCCGCGCCATGGTGCATGACTTGAACATGCCCATCCAGATCATCGGCGAGCCCACCGTGCGCGCCGCCGACGGCCTGGCGCTGTCGTCACGCAACGGCTACCTCAACGAAGAACAGCGCGCGATTGCGCCGGTGCTCTACCGCAGCCTCAGCCAGATTGCGGCGGCTATAAAAGGCGGCGAGCAGGATTTCGCCAAGCTGCGTGCCGAGCAGATCGCGCAGATTGAAGCTGCCGGGCTGCGCATGGATTACCTGGAAGTGCGCCAAGGCGTGCACCTGCGTGCGGCCACGCCTGAGGATCGGGATATCGTCATCCTCGTGGCGGCCTATCTGGGTGCGACACGCCTGATCGACAACCTGCATTTGACTCTCAACTGACCCCGCCAGGCACTTCGCCTGTTGCCCTGATCGCTGTGCCGGTATAAAAAAGTACCGGCAACAGCGCAGACAAAGCCAAGACATATCGACACGCTAGGTTTAATGTAATCGCCCTGCGCCATTGTTGGCGCTGACCGGACTCAAACGCCTGATGAAAGACTCAACGTTCCGGATTTAGAAGTGTCCTAAAGGCAAGTCCCCGTAATAAAAGGAAACCCGCAGCGATGGCGTACTACCGCACTCCTCATGACGTTACCGCTCTGCCCGCTTGGCAAGCGCTCAATCAACATCGCCAAGCCATGCAGGATTTCAGCATGCGCGACGCGTTCAATGCCGATCCCCAGCGCTTTTCCCAGTTCACCTTGAGCAGCTGCGGGCTTTTCCTCGATTACTCGAAAAACCTGATCACCAGCGAAACCCGTGACCTGCTGGTGGGCCTGGCCAAAGAAGTCAACCTTAAAGCCGCGATTGACGCGCTGTACGCAGGCGAGCCGGTCAACTCTTCCGAAGGTCGCCCCGCCCTGCACACGGCGCTGCGCCGCCCAGTGGGCGACAAGCTGTCGGTCAACGGCGTAAACATCATGCCGGACGTGCACAAGGTGCTGAACCAGATCACTAACCTGGTCGGCCGCATCCACGACGGCCTGTGGCGTGGTTACACCGAGAAGCCGATCACTGACGTAGTGAATATCGGCATCGGTGGTTCGTTCCTCGGCCCGGAGCTGGTCTCCGAGGCATTGCTGTCCTACGCTCACAAAGGCGTGCGCTGCCACTACCTGGCAAACATCGACGGCAGCGAGTTCCACGAACTGACCCAGAAGCTGCGCGCCGAGACCACGCTGTTTATCGTTTCGTCCAAATCCTTCAACACCCTCGAAACCCTGAAAAACGCCCAGGCGGCCCGCGCCTGGTACCTGGCCCAGGGTGGCTCGGAAGCCGAACTGTACCGTCACTTTATCGCCGTATCGAGCAACAACGCGGCGGCCGTGGCGTTCGGTATCCGTGAAGAAAACATCTTCCCGATGTGGGACTGGGTCGGCGGCCGTTACTCGCTGTGGTCGGCCATTGGCTTGCCAATCGCTCTGGCCATCGGCATGTCCAACTTCAAAGAGCTGTTGTCCGGTGCCTACACCATGGACCAGCACTTCCAGAACGCGCCGTTCGAGCAAAACATGCCGGTGCTGCTGGGCCTGCTGGGCGTGTGGTACGGCAACTTCTGGGGTGCGCAGAGCCATGCGATCCTGCCGTATGACCACTACCTGCGTAACATCACCAAACACTTACAACAGCTGGACATGGAGTCCAACGGCAAAAGCGTGCGCCAGGACGGCACACCGGTGTCCACCGATACGGGCCCGGTGATCTGGGGTGGCGTAGGTTGCAACGGTCAGCATGCTTACCACCAGTTACTGCACCAGGGGACTCAACTGATCCCGGCCGACTTCATTGTGCCGATCGTCAGCTTCAACCCGGTGTCCGACCATCACCAGTGGCTGTACGCCAACTGCCTGTCCCAGAGCCAGGCACTGATGCTCGGCAAGACCCGCAGTGAAGCCGAGGCTGAGTTGCGCGAAAAAGGCCTGCCGGAAGCCGAAGTGCAGAAGCTGGCGCCTCACAAGGTGATCCCGGGCAACCGTCCGAGCAACACCATCGTGGTCGAGCGCATCAGCCCACGTCGCTTGGGCGCACTGGTCGCCATGTATGAACACAAAGTGTTTGTACAAAGCGTGGTTTGGGGCATCAACGCCTTCGACCAATGGGGCGTGGAGCTGGGCAAAGAGCTGGGCAAAGGTGTCTACAACCGCCTGACCGGCGCCGAAGAAACCCTGGCTGACGATGCGTCGACCCAGGGCCTGATCAACTACTTCCGCGGTCGTCACCGCGGCTGAGGCCGGTACACCAAGGCCATCGTCCGTTTGGACGTTGGCCTTGAACCCTCTCCCCACAGCGTGCATCTTTATGCCTTGTCGCTAAAACAAGAATAAGGACCGCTCATGTTCGATATCCGCACATTCCCCCGCGCCGATGACGTCCGCCAGGCCGCGCAGCTCAGTCAAGACGAGTACCAGCGCCTCTACCGCCAATCCATTGAGCAACCCGATACGTTCTGGGCCGAACAGGCTAAGGGTTTCCTCGACTGGATCAAACCCTGGCACACCGTGCAGCACTCGGACATCACTACCGGCGCAGCCCAGTGGTTTGCCGGCGGCCAACTGAACGTCAGCTACAACTGCATCGACCGTCACCTGGCGCAACGCGCCGACCAGCCGGCCTTTATCTGGGAAGGCGATGATCCTGCAAAGTCCTCCAAAATTTCCTACCGCCAACTTCATCAAAACGTCAGCCGCCTGGCCAATGTGCTGAAAAGCCGTGGGGTGAAAAAAGGCGACCGGGTGTGCATCTACATGCCGATGATCCCGGAAGCCGCCTACGCGATGCTGGCCTGCACCCGGATTGGCGCGGTGCACTCGGTGGTGTTCGGCGGCTTCTCTCCGGATGCCCTGCGCGACCGCATCCTCGATGCCGACTGTCGCACCGTGATCACCGCCGATGAAGGCGTGCGCGGCGGCAAGCCGGTGGCCTTGAAAAAGAATGTCGACAAAGCCCTGGCCAGCTGCCCGAACGTCAGCACGGTACTGGTGGTGGAGCGCACGGGGGCGAAACTTGACTGGGTAGAAGGCCGCGACCTCAAGTATCAAGCCGCCCTGGACGCCGCCAGCGCTGATTGCCCGCCCGAGCCGATGGACGCCGAAGACCCGTTGTTTATCCTCTACACCTCCGGCAGCACCGGCAAACCCAAAGGCGTGCTGCACACCACCGGCGGCTACCTGCTGCAAGCGGCGATGACCTTCAAGTACGTGCTCGACTACCGTGACGGCGAAGTGTTCTGGTGCACCGCCGACGTGGGCTGGGTCACCGGCCACAGCTATATCGTGTACGGCCCGCTGGCCAACGGTGCGACGTCACTGATGTTCGAAGGCGTGCCGAGCTACCCGGACAGCTCGCGTTTCTGGCAGGTCATCGATAAACACCAGGTGAATATCTTCTACACCGCGCCCACCGCATTGCGCGCGCTCATGCGTGAGGGCCACGGGCCACTGCAGAACACCTCGCGCGCCAGCCTGCGCCTGCTGGGCAGCGTCGGCGAGCCGATCAACCCAGAGGCCTGGGATTGGTACTTCAACGCCGTGGGCGAGCAACGTTGCCCGATTGTCGATACCTGGTGGCAGACCGAAACCGGCGGCATCATGCTCAGCCCGCTGGTCAGCGCCCAGCGGATCAAACCCGGCTGCGCGACTCAACCGATGTTTGGTGTGCAGCCAGTGCTGCTGGATGAACACGGCAAGGAGTTCAACGGCGCCGGCAGTGGCGTGCTCGCCATCAAGGCCAGTTGGCCAGGGCAGATACGCAGCGTCTACGGCGACCCGCAGCGCATGCTCGACACCTATTTCAAACCCTACCCCGGCTACTACTTCACCGGCGACGGTGCGCGCCGCGATGAGGATGGCGACTACTGGATCACCGGCCGCATCGATGACGTGATCAACGTGTCCGGTCACCGCATCGGCACCGCCGAAGTGGAAAGCGCGCTGGTGCTGCATGACCAAGTGGCCGAAGCCGCTGTGGTCGGTTACCCCCACGACGTCAAAGGCCAGGGCATCTATGCGTTTGTCACCCCAATGAATGGCGTCGAGCCCAGCGATGAGCTGAAAAAACACTTGCTGGCGCTGGTCAGCAAGGAAATCGGCAGCTTTGCCAAGCCGGAACTGATCCAATGGGCGCCCGCCTTGCCGAAAACCCGCTCGGGCAAGATCATGCGGCGCATTTTGCGCAAGATCGCCTGCAACGAACTCGACAGCCTCGGCGACACCTCGACCCTGGCCGACCCGAGCGTGGTGGACGGCCTGATCGATAAACGCCTGAACCGATAGGAGCCACCCAGAGTCGCCATGGAATTTATCCGCAGCCGTATCGAAACCCAGTTGATGAGCCTCACCGGCTTGTCACTCGGCCAACTGGACCTGGAAAACCCCAAGGGCGACCCCGGCCTGTTCGGGCCGGACTCTGTGAGCTGGCAGGTGCATGGCGACTTCAGCAGCATGCTGATCGGCGGCATCAGCGCGTTGATGCTGCAAGCCTTGCACCCGCTGGCCCTGGCCGGCGTGTGGGACCATTCCAACTTTCGCCAGGACATGCTCGGGCGCCTGCGCCGCACTTCGCAGTTTATTTCCGGCACCACGTTCGGCTCGCGCCAGGACGCCGAATGGCTGATTGAGAAGGTGCGCACCATCCACCTGCAAGTGGTCGGGCATGCGCCGGATGGGCGAGCCTATGCGGCCAGTGACCCGGAGCTGCTGACGTGGGTACACGTGGCGGAGGTCAGCAACTTTCTGGCGGCACACCTGCGTTATCGCAACCCGCATCTGTCTGGGCGCGACCAGGACCGCTACTACAGTGAAATTGCCTTGGTTGCCGAGCGACTGGGCGCACGGCACGTGCCGCGTTCACGCCAGGAAATTTCCGATTATCTGGCGCGCATTCGTCCACAACTGCTGTGCGACGATCGCAGCCGCGAAGTGCTGCGCCTGCTGGTCAATGCACCTGCGCCCAGCACCTTGGCCAAACCCTTTGGCAGCTTGATGATGCAGGCCGGCATCGACCTGCTGCCGGACTGGGCCAGCGCTATGCTCGGGCAACACCAAAGCTCGATGCAACGCTTGGTGATCCGCGCGGGTGTGAAGCGCAGCGCGCCCTTGCTGCGCTGGGCGATGCGCAACGGTTCGGTGCAACGCGCCCAGCGGCGGATGGGGTTGATGTAGACGGCGGCCCATAGCTGTTAAACTTCGCGCCCTCTTTACCCGCAAGGCGCGCTCCATGACTCCCTTGAATCAGGCGCTGCGCGCCGCTCTCAACCATCGCCAAGACCTGATCAACGAGTTGCACGTCCAAGGCACAGACTGCTACCGGCTGTTCCATGGCAGCCAGGAAGGCGCCGGCGGCTTGACCATTGACCGTTACGGCCCGCAATTGCTGGTGCAAAGCTTCCACCAGTCGCTACAAACCGAGGAGCTGCTGGACCTGCATCAACAGGTCAACCAGTTCATGGGGCTGGAATTGCAGCTCGTGTACAACGACCGCTCCCGTGGCAACTCGCGCATCGACCGTGAAGACACGGTGTACCGCGCCGAGCCTGCGGCATTGGCAGATCAGGTCGGCCACGAATGGGGCCTCAACTACCGTGTACGCGGCCGCCATGCCGGGCAAGACCCGCTGCTGTTCCTGGACCTGCGCAACACCCGTGGCTGGGTCAAGGACCACAGCGCCGGCAAAAGCGTGCTGAACCTGTTCGCCTACACCTGTGGCGTAGGCTTGAGCGCCGCAGCCGGGGGCGCAAGCGAGGTGTGCAACCTGGACTTCGCCGAAGGCAACCTGGCGGTCGGGCGCGAAAACGGCCTGCTCAACCCGCACTTGCCGACCATGGAATTCGTGCAGTCCGACTACTTCCCGGCGATTCGCCAACTGGCCGGTTTGCCGATCACCCAGCGTCGTGGCCAGAAGCTGCCGAGTTATCCACGCCTTGAGCAGCGCCAGTTCGACCTGGTGCTGCTCGACCCACCGGCCTGGGCCAAGAGTGCTTTCGGCACCGTCGACCTGTTGCGCGATTATCAGAGCCTGCTCAAGCCCGCACTGCTGACCACCGCCGACAATGGCGTGTTGATCTGCTGCAACAACCTGGCAAAAGTCAGCATGGATGACTGGCGTGAGCAGGTGCTGCGTTGCGCCGAAAAAGCCGGCCGCCCGGTACGCGAGTGGCAAATCATGACGCCTGGGGCTGACTTCCCGTCCCTGGATCAGCAGCCACCGTTAAAAACACTGATCCTGCAGTTGTAGTACTTTTCCCAAGGAGTCCAGTACTTCGGAACCGAAAACCCGTGCCATACTCCAAGGCACTCTCGTTCTACATAGATGGCGTCACTCATGCCCAAAGGATTGATCCGCGCCGCTGGCGCCTTGTTGACCGCCCTGGCTCTGTACAGCTTGCTGGGCTTTCTGATTCTGCCGGGCATTGCCCTTCGCATTGCCAACCAACAACTGGCCAATTACGCCACGGTGCCGGCCCGTATCGAGCGTATCGAGCTCAACCCGTTCAGCCTGGAACTGACGGTGTGGGGCCTGAAGCTCGGCGAGCCGGGTAAGGAGCAAGTCGGTTTCGAGCGCCTGTACGCCAACCTGCAGATCGACAGCCTGTGGACGCGCGCGCTGCACCTGGCAGACGTACAACTGGACCAGCCGAAGACCGAAGTGCTGTTCGACAAAACCGGCCAGTTGAACCTGGCGCAGCTGTTCAAGCTGCCGCCGAGTGAGCCGACCCCGGTCGACCCGAATGCCAAGCCGTTCCCGCTGCGCATCGACAGCATCAAGCTGGCCGGCGGCTATGTGTATTTTCGCGACCTGCGCCCCAGCGAGCCAATCGAATTTCTTTACGACAAGCTCGACTTCGAGCTGAAAAACCTCAGCACGTTGCCCGAAGACAATGCCGACATGACCCTGGTGGCGGCCGGCCCAGAGGGCGGTCAGATCGATTGGAAAGGCAATTTCAGCCTGGTGCCGATCACTTCCGAAGGCACCTTGAAAGTCACCGATGGCAAGATGAAAGCCTGGTGGCCCTATGTGCGGGATGCCCTGCCGCTGGTACTTGAAGACGGCGTGTTGAACTTCAGCACCGACTATAAATTCAGCCTGGCCAAAGAAACCGAACTGAACCTGACCAACACCGCCGCCAGCATCGCGCCCTTTGCGATCAAGGCGCCGGATGGCCGGCCACTGGTGCGCCTGGAGCGCCTGGACGTCAGCGACACCACGGTGGACCTGGCCAAGCAGCAAGTGGTGGTCGGCAAGATCCGCAGCAACAAACTGGAAACCTGGGCCGCCCGCGAAGCCGATGGGCAACTGGACTGGCAGAAACTGTTTGCCAGCCAACCGAGCAAACCGGCCAAGGAACTCAAGCCTGCCAGCGCGCCTGCAACCGCCGATACGCCAAACGCCACACTTGCCGCACCGAGCTATGCCTGGCAAGGGCGGCTCAAGGACGGTCAACTGCGC
>NZ_VBVZ01000679.1 GCF_005863185.1 Pseudomonas edaphica | reverse complement strand
CTTCTCCCAGGACCCACTGTGGATCGTCGACGCGATGGCCCGTTACCAGGTGACCGAGAACGTATCGGCGACCCTCAACGTCAACAACATCTTCGACAAGAAGTACTACACCAACATCGGCTTCTACAACTCGGCTTACTACGGCGACCCGCGTAACGTCATGCTCAGCACCCGCTGGAACTTCTGATCCAGCCCATGCCCCTGGTCATCGCTGATGACCAGGGGCTTTTTGTTGCCCGCTGAATCGTGGCGTTTGGCGAATAACACCGATAAAAAAACGCCCCTGGCCATCGGTCCAGGGGCGTTTCTTTTACACGGGGGGTTACTTCATCGCATCAGCAAAGCTCTGCACGAACGCGGCGTTATCGATGATTCGATCATGGGTAGAGTCGATCAGTACTGACTGCTCAATACACGGCCGGCCCATAACCTGCGCCATGCTTGCCTCAATTAACTGACGATGCTGCCCTGCCCGGCTCGCAGCGGCCCACCAGCAATTGATCGGTGCCTGGATCGGCTTGAAGTCGGCGTCCTTGAGACTCTGGCCAAGAGCACGGTCGAGTTCCCAGGAGATCTGCGCTTCGTCGCCCTCAAGCAAGCTGGCCTTGACCTCCACATAGGTCTCACCAAGTGCGCCTTCGGCCCACGTGCTGAACGCCTGCCATTGCTGCACCTCGTCTTCAGAGAGCGCCTGGCTTTGCAACCACGCCGCCTGAATCAACGCGCTCGACTGCGCAAACATCACCTGCAATAACTCGACACGCCGCTGATTGACCGGCACCTCACTGTCATCGGCGATCACCGCTGTGTCCCAATAGGCCTTGAGCCAGTACGGCGGCGATGCATCGATCCAACCGACAACCTCGACCACACGCCCCGCCTGTTCCAACGCATACGCGACCTCCATGGCCAGGTTGCCACCCAGGGACCAACCGGCCAGGCGATAAGGGCCTTCGGGTACGGCATCGAGCAGTTGCGCGGTGTAGTCATCGACCATTGATTGCCAGTTGGGCACGTCACTGCCCTCCTCGACCAACGCCCGACTGATCACCCCCAGCACCGGCCGTTGTTCACGCAGTGCCAGGCCGATGGCCTTGTAGCAATGCACCGAACCAAAGCTTGGGTGGAAAAGGAACAGTGGCGTGCCTTGGGTCTGGCTGTTGAGTTTGACGATCAGCGAGTGGCGGGTTTCGCCACCCAGGCAGGCCACCTGCCCCGCAATGGTCGGGTTAAGCATCAGTTGGCTGACCGACAGCGCTGTGCCGGTCGCCTTGCGGATGCGCTCCTTGAGCCTCAACACCAACAGCGAATGGCCACCCAGCTCAAAGAAATTGTCATTTAACCCGACGCGTTCAACCTCCAGGACCTCGGCCCAAATCGTCGCGAGGCGCTGCTCCAGCTGCGTCTGCGGCGCCTGATAGACGCGTTCTTGCGCGTGCGCATCAGGCTTGGGCAACGCCTTGCGGTCCAGCTTGCCATTCGGGCTCAGGGGCATTTGCGCCAGCAGCACCCATTGCGCCGGCACCATATAGTCCGGCAAGTGCGCCAACAGGTGTGCGCCCAGGGATTCACGCCAGGTTTCGCTCGGCGCCAGCAATACCAGATAGCCCACCAGGTGCTTGCCATCAACCACCTGGACCGAGGCTTCCTGCACCTGTGGATGTTCAAGAACACGCGCTTCAATCTCACCCAATTCAATGCGCAGGCCCCGCAATTTGACCTGATGATCCAGGCGCCCAAGGTATTCGATAACCCCGACGACACGCTGACGCACGCGGTCGCCGGTACGATACAGGCGCGCTCCGGGCGCGAACGGCGAAGCAACAAACCGTTCGGCGGTGAGCCCAGGGCGTCGATGATAACCGCGTGCCAAGCCGATACCGCCCAGGTACAACTCACCGGCCACACCCACAGCGGTCGCTTGCAGTTGTGCGTCCAGCACATAGGTGCACAGGTTGGCGATCGGCTGGCCAATGGGCACCGTGTCACGCCCTTCGTCGATGCAGGTCCAGTGGGTCACGTCGATGGCGGCTTCGGTCGGGCCATACAGGTTGTACAACGCGGCTTGCGGCAACTTGCGCAATACCTGCTGTTGCGCATCCACCGGCAGCGCTTCGCCGCTGCACACAATGCGTTGCAAGGAGTGGCAGGAAGCAACGGCCGGGTCTTGCAGGAAAGCCTGCAGCATCGACGGCACAAAGTGCAGCGTAGTGACCTGTTCGGCGTTGATCAACGCTACCAGCCTGGCCGGGTCGCGGTGATCACCCGGCGCAGCCACTACCAGGCGTGCGCCTGTCATCAGCGGCCAGAAGAACTCCCACACCGACACGTCGAAGCTGAACGGGGTCTTTTGCAGCACCGTGTCACGGGCGTTCAACCCGTAGGCTTCCTGCATCCAGCTCAGGCGGTTGGTCAGCGCACAATGGCGGTTGCCCGCACCTTTGGGCTGGCCGGTGGAGCCGGAGGTGTAGATCACATAGGCGAGGTTTTCGCCCTCCAGCACAATACCTGGGTTCGCTTCGCTGTAGCCGTCAAAACCGGATTCACCCAGCACCAGGGTTTCCAGACCTTCCGGGATCGGCAACTGTTCGAGCAGATGCGCCTGGGTCAGCAGCAACTTCACGCCGCTGTCTTCCAGCATGTAGGCGAGTCGCTCGCGGGGGTATTCGGGGTCGAGCGGCACATACGCGCCACCAGCCTTGAGTACCGCCAACAGGCCAACGACCATGTCTATCGAACGCTCCACGGCCAGCCCCACCAACACGTCGGGGCCGACACCGGCGTCCATCAGGCGATGGGCCAGGCGGTTGGCCCGCCGATTAAGTTGGGTGTACGTCAAGCGCTGCCCGGCAAATACCAGCGCCTCGGCATCCGGCGTGAGTTCGACCTGGGCTTCGATCAACTGATGCACAGGCTGCTGCGTGTAGTCGCGAGCAGTGGCGTTCCAGTCTTGTAGCGCGCTACGTTCCTCGGCGTCGCCCAACAGTGGCAACTGGCTGACGCGCTGCTGCGGGTCGTCGAGCATGCCTTGCAACAGATTTTGCCAGTGCCCCAGCATGCGCGTGAGCATGGCCGGTTCGAACAGGTCGGTCGCATAGGTCAGGGTGGCCCAGATACCCTGCGCGGTGGCCTGGGTGTCCAGGTTCAGGTCGAACTGC
>NZ_VBVZ01000678.1 GCF_005863185.1 Pseudomonas edaphica | reverse complement strand
ACGAGTTGATGCCGCCTTTGGCCAGGGCACTCGCGCCGTAGCTGACGCGTTTGCCGCCTTCCAGGTATTGCGCCAGCACCGGGTGGTGCTTGAGGCGCTGGAACTCATCGAACGGCGACAGGAAGGTGTTGCTGTAGGACAGGTCGACGATCAGGCCGACAACCACCTGGTTGTTTTCCAGGTGATAAAGGAACGAGCCGCCGGTGTTCTCGTTGCTCATGATGTCCAGCGGCCAGCCGGCGGTATGAACCACCAGGCCAGGCTGATGCTTGGCCGGGTCGATTTCCCAGATTTCCTTGAGGCCGATGCCGTAGTGCTGGGCGTCGGCGTCGCTGTCCAGGTTAAAACGCTGGATCAGTTGCTTGCCGATGTGGCCACGGCAACCTTCGGCGAACAGCGTGTACTTGCCACGCAGCTCCATGCCTGGGGTGTACACGCCTTCTTTTGGATGGCCTTCGCGGTCGACGCCGAGGTCGCCGGTGATGATCCCGCGCACCACGCCGTTCTCGTCGAACAGCGCTTCCTGGGCGGCGAAGCCTGGGTAGACTTCTACGCCCAGGTTCTCGGCCTGCTGGGCCAGCCAGCGGCACAGGTTGCCCAGGGAGATAATGTAGTTGCCTTCGTTGTGCATGGTCTTGGGCACAAAGAAGTCAGGCACCTTGGTGGAAGCTTCAGGGCTGCGCAGTACATAGATGTCGTCGCGCACAACCGGGGTATTGAGCGGAGCGCCGAGTTCCTTCCAGTCCGGGAACAGTTCGTTCAGGGCGCGTGGTTCGAACACGGCACCGGAGAGGATGTGAGCGCCGACTTCGGAGCCTTTCTCGACCACGCAGACGCTGATTTCTTTACCGGCTTCGGCGGCCTTCTGCTTCAGTCGGCAGGCGGCAGACAGGCCTGCCGGGCCAGCGCCGACGATGACCACGTCGAATTCCATGTATTCGCGTTCCACAGGCTATCTCCTACTCAAGGCTCAACAGGCTTTTTTTTCTAATGGATGGAGGTTCGGTGTCGTCTTGCAACAACGGCAAGACCCACCTTTCTCTCTAGGTGGCGCATTATATCTACACCACTGGCAGCGTCCAATACAAACGTTTGTTTGAATTGCTCGCAGGCTAGGTAAATCAAAGCAACGCGGCTTATGACTGGCTATTTTGGCGTATTGACCAGAATAGGCGTTCCGGTCAATATACGGTCGGTTTTGCGCTTACCGTAGGCAGACAGCAGGTTTCAAGAGCACGTCCAAAAGCAAGACAGGTGACGCGTGCCTAAACAATGGTGCGCAGTTTACACACTGCGATAAAGAATGACCTCTCAGTCACCCCTGACGAACGGTCATCATTTCCCCATCGCTAAGTCATCCGCCGAAGTTTTTGGAGGTGCCCTTGTGTGCCGATGAGCATCAACCGCCAGGTTCGCCTAGGCGACTTTCTTTTCACCGGAGAGTAACGAGGAATCCATGAAGGTTCTTGTAGCTGTCAAACGCGTTGTCGATTACAACGTGAAAGTTCGCGTCAAGGCGGACAATTCCGGCGTCGACCTTGCTAACGTCAAAATGTCGATGAACCCTTTCTGTGAAATCGCTGTGGAAGAAGCTGTACGCCTGAAAGAGAAAGGCGTGGCGACTGAAATCGTGGTGGTTTCCATCGGCCCTACCACTGCTCAAGAGCAGCTGCGTACCGCCCTGGCCCTGGGCGCCGACCGCGCCATTCTGGTTGAGTCGGCTGAAGACCTGACCTCCCTGGCCGTGGCCAAGTTGCTCAAGGCCGTTGTCGACAAGGAACAGCCTCAGCTGGTGATCCTCGGCAAACAAGCCATCGACAGCGACAACAACCAGACTGGCCAGATGCTGGCTGCGCTGACCGGTTACGGCCAGGGCACCTTCGCTTCCAAAGTCGAAGTGAGCGGCGACAGCGTCGCTGTGACCCGTGAAATCGACGGCGGCGCACAGACCGTTTCGTTGAAACTGCCGGCCATCGTCACCACCGACCTGCGTTTGAACGAGCCGCGCTATGCGTCCCTGCCAAACATCATGAAAGCCAAGAAGAAGCCGCTTGAGTCGGTGACTCCAGAAGCTTTGGGCGTTTCCACCGCCTCTACCAACAAGACCGTCAAGGTTGAAGCACCGGCTGCACGCAGCGCGGGCATCAAGGTCAAGTCGGTGGCTGAATTGGTCGAGAAACTGAAAAACGAAGCGAAGGTGATCTGATCATGGCTATCCTCGTAATCGCCGAACACGACAACAAGGTGCTGGCCCCGGCCACGCTGAACACCGTGGCCGCTGCCGCTAAAATCGGCGGCGACATTCACGTGCTGGTAGCAGGTCAGGGCGCTGGCGCCGTGGCTGAAGCCGCTGCGAAAATCGCGGGCGTGAGCAAAGTCCTGAACGCTGATAACGCCGCCTACGCGCATCAGTTGCCAGAAAACGTTGCTCCGCTGGTAGCTGAGCTGGGCGCTGGCTACAGCCACATCCTGGCTGCTGCTACCTCCAACGGCAAAAACATCCTGCCACGCGTTGCTGCGCAGCTGGACGTTGACCAGATATCCGAGATCATCTCGGTCGAAAGCGCTGACACCTTCAAGCGCCCGATCTACGCCGGTAATGCTATCGCCACCGTACAGTCCAACGCTTCGGTCAAAGTCATCACCGTGCGTGCCACCGGTTTCGACCCGGTTGCCGCTGAAGGTGGTTCGGCTGCCATTGAAGCTGTGGCTGCTGCCCACGACGCTGGCACTTCCAGCTTTGTTGGCGAAGAGCTGGCCAAGTCGGATCGCCCTGAGCTGACCGCTGCCAAAATCGTCGTTTCCGGCGGCCGCGGCATGCAGAACGGTGACAACTTCAAGCACCTGTACGCCCTGGCCGACAAGCTGGGCGCTGCGGTCGGCGCTTCCCGCGCGGCCGTCGACGCAGGTTTCGTACCCAACGACATGCAGGTCGGCCAGACCGGCAAAATCGTTGCGCCACAGCTGTACATCGCCGTCGGTATCTCCGGCGCGATCCAGCACTTGGCCGGTATGAAAGACTCCAAGGTGATCGTTGCGATCAACAAGGACGAAGAAGCGCCAATCTTCCAGGTGGCTGATTACGGCCTGGTTGCGGACTTGTTCGAAGCCGTACCCGAGTTGGAGAAGCTGGTCTAATCCAGTTGCTTCACTTATAAAG
>NZ_VBVZ01000677.1 GCF_005863185.1 Pseudomonas edaphica | reverse complement strand
CCGTTCTTCCTTGGGGTTGGCGAACAGTGCCTTGGCTTCGCCTTGCTCCACGATCACGCCTTTGTCGAAGAAGATCACCCGGTTGGCAACATCGCGGGCGAAGCTCATTTCGTGGGTGACGATGACCATGGTGCGGTTTTCTTCGGCCAGGCTGCGGATGGTCGCCAGCACTTCGCCGACCAGCTCCGGGTCGAGCGCCGAGGTGGGCTCGTCAAACAGAATCACCTCCGGTTCCATGGCCAAGGCACGGGCAATCGCCACGCGCTGTTGCTGGCCGCCGGACAAACGCCGTGGGTAGGCGTCTTCCTTGCCGGCCAGGCCGACCCTGGCCAAGAGCTTGCGACCGAGCGCGGTCGCCGTCTCGCGCGGCATCTTCTTGACCACGATCGGGCCTTCGATGACGTTTTCCAGCGCGGTGCGGTGCGGGAACAGGTTGAAATTCTGGAACACAAAACCCACATGCTGGCGCAAGCGCCGCACCAGGCCTTGCTGCTGGCTGAGCGGTTTGCTGCTGTCGATCTCGATATCACCGACCTTGATGCGACCGCTGGTGGGTTCTTCGAGGAAGTTCAGGCAGCGCAGCAAGGTGGTCTTGCCGGAACCGCTGGGGCCAATGATGGCGACCACTTCGCCTTCCTTGACCTCCAGGTCGATGCCGTTGAGTACCACCTGACCTTTGAATTGTTTGGTCAGTTTTTCAACCACGATCATGCTCAGGACTCCAGGTCATGCCGGTTGACCCGGTCTTCCAGGCGATTTTGAAAGTGCGCCAGGATGCTTGCCAGGATCCAGTAGATCAGGGCGGCGGACAGGTACATGGTGAAGATTTCGAAAGTACGCGCCGACACCAGCTGTGCCTGGCGGAACAACTCCGGCACCTGGATTGTGGCGGCCAGTGCCGTGTCCTTGACCAGCGAAATAAAGCTGTTGCCCAGCGGCGGCAAGGCCGTGCGCATGGCCTGCGGCAGGATGGCCCGGCGCAGGGTCTGCGCGCGTGTCATGCCGATACTGGCGGCAGCTTCCCATTGGCCGCGTTCGATGGAGCTGATCGCGGCGCGCAGGATTTCACAGGCGTAAGCGGCCATGTTCAGCGAAAAGCCGATCATGGCCGCCGGGATCGGATCCAGCTCGATGCCCACTTGCGGCAAGCCGTAGTAGATCAAAAACAGCTGTACCAGCAAGGGCGTGCCGCGAAAGAACGACACGTAGACTCGGGCGGTCCAGCTTAGAAGCTTGAAGCGCGACAAACGCATCAAGGCCAGGCCGAAGCCCAGCAGCAAGCCGAAAAACATCCCGCCGAGGCTAAGAATCACCGTGTAGTACGCGCCCTTGAGCAGAAAGGGCGCGGAGTCCAGCGCGAGTTGGAAACCTGCTTCCATTATTCAGTGACGTCAGCGTTGAAGTACTTCTCGGACAGCTTCTTCAAGGTGCCATCGGCGCGCAGCTTGTCGAGGGCCTTGTTCACAGCGTCGAGCAGTTCCGGCTCGCCTTTGCGCAGGGCAATACCGGCTTCCTGACGGGAGAAGGCATCACCGGCGGCGGCGGTGTCCGGGGCTTTCTTGGCGTATTCCAGAGCGGCCAGGCGGTCGATCAGGATGGCGTCGATACGGCCGATACGCAGGTCCTGGAACTTGGTTGGGTCATCGTTGTAAGTCTTGATGATGGCTTTGGGTTGGTTGTCCTTGAGCCATTGCTCATAGTTGGTGCCCAGGCCCACACCGACTTTCTTGCCGGCCAGGTCGTCGGCGGTCTTGATGCTGTCGGCGTTTTTCTTCAGTACCAGCGCCTGGATACCGGACACGGTGTAAGGCTTGGAGAAGTCATACTTCTTCTTGCGCTCCTCGGAGATGGTCACTTGGTTGACCACTGCATCCAGGCGCTTGGATTCCAGGGCGGCGAGGATGCCGTCCCATGGCGTGGCCTGCAGCTTGACCTTGACGCCCAGCTCTTTGGCCAGCGCTTCGGACAGCTCGACTTCAAAGCCGCTGAGCTTGCCGCTTTCATCGACAAAGCTGAACGGCGGGTAGGTGCCTTCCAGGCCGATCTTGATCTCGCCCGCCTTCTTGATGGTGTTCAGCTGCTCGCCGGCGATGGCTTGGCCCATCAGACCAGCCCCGAGTGCCAAGCCCAAAGTGCCAACCAGCAACGTGCGACGCAATACAGAAATAGTCATGAACAGCCCCTGTGTTTTTTATGTTGAGCGAAGCAGGTGACGCAGTAGTCGTATCCTGCCTTAAAGCGCGGTGCGCGTCTTCGCCTTCGGCGCGACTATAAAGCGAGTTTTTAAGACTTGAAAATAATATAAAATTAATTTGATATTTCTTTTTGGAATATTAGGTTGATCTAATGTGGGAGCCGGCTTGCCTGCGATAACGGTGTATCAGCCAACACATTTGTAGCTGACGAACCGCTATCGCAGGCAAGCCAGCTCCCACATTTTGATCGGTGTTTATTCAGTTAAGCACCGAGTCATACGCAAACAGCGCCGGCGCCCCACCGGTGTGCAGGAAAATGATCGGGCCGTCCTCAAACCGCTGACGCCCGATGCCATCGAGCAAACCGGCCATGGCCTTGCCGGTGTAGACCGGGTCCAGCAGCAAGCCTTCCTGGCTGGCTAATAGCTTGACCGCCGCCAGGGTGCCGGCGTTCGGTTCGCCGTAGCGCGGGCCGAAATATTCGTCCCACAGGATCACTTTGAAGGCTTCGGGAATGTCCACGCCCAGCAACTCGGCGGTGCGTTCGGCCAGGCCCTGTACTTTCGGGAACTGGGCTTCTTCGGTGCGCGACACGGTAATGCCCACCACCGGCAGGTTCGGCAGTACTTCACTCAACGCCAGCGCGAGGCCGCTATGGGTGCCCGCGCTGCCCGAGGCCAGCACCACGGCGGCGAACTCAATGCCGCTGTCTTCGATCTGCCCGGCCAGTTCCAGCCCGGCGCGCACGTAACCCAAGGCACCCAAGGCATTGGAGCCGCCGATGGGGACGAGGTAGGGCTTCTTGCCGTTGCTGCGCAGGCGGTCGGCGAGGGCGTTGAGCTGGTCGTCGACGTTATCGAGGTTCTCGACCAATTCCACCTTTGCGTCGAACAACTCCAGCAGCAAACGGTTGCCATTGCCCAGATAGTTGGGGTCTTCGGTGCCGGTAGGGTTTTCCAGCAGCGCCAC
>NZ_VBVZ01000676.1 GCF_005863185.1 Pseudomonas edaphica | reverse complement strand
GGAACGCATTTCACTGTGGGAGCCGGGCTTGCCCGCGATGGCGCCTTGAATGGCGCTAAAGACTCAACGGCCACCGCCCAAATCCAGAAAAGTGCCAGTGGTATACGAAGCCTTGTCCGACAACAACCAGATAATCGCCTCCGCCACTTCATCCGGGCGCCCGCCACGGGCCATGGGGATGCCGGACTCCAGCTTGCTGACTCGGTCCGGGTCGCCGCTCAGGGCATGGAAGTCGGTAAAGATGTAGCCAGGGCGCACCGCGTTGACACGGATCCCTTCACCCGCCACCTCTTTGGACAGGCCGATGGTGAAGGTATCCAGCGCGCCCTTGGACGCGGCATAGTCGACATATTCGCCCGGCGAACCCAGGCGCGCGGCTACCGACGACACGTTGACGATGCTGCCGCCCTGCCCGCCATGCCTGGGCGACATGCGCAGCACCGCTTGCTTGGCACACAGGATCGGCCCCAGCACATTGGTCTTCATGATTTTGAGGATGCGGAACTCGGACATTTCATCGACCCGCGACTTGTGCCCCACGGTGCCGGCGTTGTTGACCAGTGCCGTCACGCGCCCAAGCTCGGCATCAACGCGATTGAACAATGCGATCACTTCATCCTCGATGCTGACATCGGCCCGCACCGCAATGGCCTGTGCACCCAAGGCGCGCACCTGGTCCAGCACACGCTGGGCCGCTGCCTCATCAGACTGGTAGTTGATGCAAATGCGGTAGCCCTGGCGTGCAGCCAGCAAGGCCGTCTCAGCGCCGATACCACGGCTGCCTCCAGTGATAATGACGACTTTGTCCATGCGTGCGGTCTCCTGAATAAACCAACGGTTTAAGGTTGGATCCGAGAATACCCGTCATCCACGGCTTTTGTCAGGCGCCAAGGCGTCTTCGGCGCGCTGGATATCGGCCATGAACCCCTCGGCCGGCAATGGGTGGCCCAGCAAGTAGCCTTGCAGCGCGTTGCACCCCAGCCGGGTGAGGAAACTTTGCTGCACATCGGTCTCCACGCCTTCGGCGACAATGCGCAGCCCTAGCGCCTGGCCGAGGGCGACAATGGCCGAGACGATGGCGGCGTCGTCACTGTCGTGTTCAAGATCGCGCACAAACCCGCGGTCGATCTTCAGCTCGTTGGCGGGCAACCGTTTGAGGTACATCAGGCTCGAATAACCGGTGCCGAAGTCGTCGATGGACAGGTCCACGCCCATGTCCGACAGTTGCTGCAGCACCGTCATGCTCGCATCGGCATCGCTCATGGCAGTGGTTTCGGTGATTTCCAGGGTCAGGCTGTTGGCCGGCAAGCGGTGACGCTCCAGCGCCTGCGCGACACTTTTAACCAACCCTGCATGGCAGAACTGCAACGCCGACAGGTTGACTGCAATGCGCCAGTCTTCATAACCCTGCGCGTACCAGACAGCCATCTGGCGGCAAGCCTCGTTGAGCACCCACTCGCCGATGGGAATAATCAACCCGGTTTTTTCCGCCAGCTCGATGAACATCGCCGGCAACAACAGCCCCTGTTGCGGGTGCTCCCAACGCAACAACGCTTCGGCGCCGACCGCAATACCGCTGAGCGCGTCGAACTTGGGCTGGTAGTACAGGCGGAACTGTTGGTGCTCAACGGCGTTGCGCAGGTCCTGCAACAACTGCAGCTGTTTACGCGCATTGGTGTTCATCGACACATCAAAGAAGCTGTAACCGTTCTTGCCCATGCCCTTGGCGTGGTACATGGCGGCATCAGCGTTCATCAGCAGTTCCTGAGGGTTAACGCCGTTACCGGGGAACATGGCAATGCCGATGCTCGCGGAAATCTTCAGTTCATGCTCGGCTACCTTGAACGTACGGTTGATCAAGCCAACCTGGCGCTCGGCCAAGCCCATGGCGTCGTCCGGCTGGGTCAACTGCACCAGCAGCACAAACTCATCGCCACCGATGCGCGCCAAGGTGTCCTGGCTGCGCAGGTCCTCGCGCAGACGCAAACCCACCTCGCGCAGCAATTGGTCACCCATGTGGTGGCCAAATGCATCATTGACCGGCTTGAAACCGTCCAGGTCGATAAACATCAACGCAAAACAACCACCCTGCTCCCTGACCGCCTGTATGGCTTGTTGAATGCGGTCGGCGAGCAAGGTGCGATTAGGCAGCCCGGTGAGCATGTCATGCAGGGCCAGATGGGTGAGTTCCTGGTTGGCCAGGGTCAGTGAGTCTGCGAGCACGGCAGTGCGGGCTTCAAGCCGGGCGTCGAGCAATGAGGTCAATAACGCGATGATCAAGACCGCCAGCGAAGTGACCAGCACCAGGTTATCCAGGCCCTTGCCACTCAGGCCCGTCAGCGCGGCGCCGCAGAAACTGTTGTCATCAAAACGCGCGGCAGCCATGCCGGTGTAGTGCATACCGACGATCGCAATGCCCATCACCACCGCGGCGCCCCCCCGCGCCAGGCGTACGTAAGGCGTGTTGCGCCGCAAGTTGAAAGCGATCCACAAGGCCGCGCCGGACGCCAGCACGGCGATCAACAATGAGGCGCCAAACAGGGCGGGGTCGTAATCGATGCCCGGGGTCATGCGCATCGCGGCCATGCCGGTGTAGTGCATGCAGGCAATACCAGCCCCCATCACCAACGCGCCAAATGCCAACTGCCAAGCCGGCAGACGTGGCTGGCTGACCAGCCACAGTGCAAAGCCACTGGATAACACGGCGATCAATAACGACAGCGCGGTGATACCCAGGTCAAACCCGAGGGCAAAGGGCAGGCGCAACGCCAGCATGCCGATAAAGTGCATGGACCAAACGCCCACGCCCATGGCCAATGCCCCGCCGGTCATCCACATGTACGCTGCGCGGCCCCTGGCGGTCGCAATACGGCCGGCCAAGTCCAGCGCGGTATAGGACGCCAGGATCGCGACGCACAGGGAGATGACGACCAGAGAGGGGGAATAACTACCGATCAGCATGGGACTTCTCAAGACTGACGGGCCTGAAAACGCCCGTGCCAAGTGGCAAAGCCGGCGATTGTAGCGAGAATAATTATTGTCGGTTTGATTAATTATCACGGGGCCATTAGTGGCATTTTGACGCCGATCTACTGACCTTGAAATGCCACCTGCTTCAGCCCGCTGAGCAGGATCATCTGCTTGAAAATCAGGCCGTGGGCGATTG
>NZ_VBVZ01000675.1 GCF_005863185.1 Pseudomonas edaphica | reverse complement strand
CACAACTTCGTCGCCTTTCTGCAGGCTGCCTAGCAGGTTTTTCTGCTCTTTGGCGCGCTTGGCCTGTGGGCGCCAGATCATCAGGTAGAAGATGACCAGGAAGCCGACCAGGAAAATCCACTCGAAACCACCACCCATAGGGCCGGCGGCGGCAGGCGCAGCGGCGTCAGCCATGGCATTAGAGATAAAAAAGCTCATTTAGCACTCCAGTTGCAAATAGTGAATCTTAGGGTCGGAAAACTCAGTCCAAGGGCGGCACAGGGAGCCCGCGCTTGGCATAGAAGGCATCGACGAAGGCGGCCAATGTACCCTGTTGAATAGCCTCACGCAAACCAGCCATCAGGACTTGGTAGTGACGCAAATTGTGGATGGTATTCAACATGCTACCCAGCATTTCCCCGCACTTGTCCAGATGGTGCAGATAAGCACGCGAGAAGTTCTGGCAGGTGTAGCAGTCACAGGTGGGATCCAGCGGCGAATCATCATGGCGATGGAACGCGTTACGGATCTTCAGCACGCCTGTATCGATGAACAGATGCCCATTGCGGGCATTACGGGTTGGCATCACGCAATCGAACATGTCCACACCGCGGCGCACACCCTCTACGAGATCTTCCGGTTTGCCAACGCCCATAAGGTAACGAGGTTTGTCAGCGGGCATCAGGCCCGGCAGGTAATCCAGCACCTTGATCATCTCGTGCTTGGGCTCACCTACCGACAGACCGCCGATAGCCAGGCCGTCAAAGCCGATTTTGTCGAGGCCTTCGAGCGAGCGCTTGCGCAGGCTTTCGTGCATGCCGCCCTGGACGATACCGAACAGCGCAGCAGTGTTATCGCCGTGGGCGTTTTTCGAGCGCTGAGCCCAACGCAACGACAGTTCCATGGAGATACGCGCGACATCTTCATCCGCGGGATAAGGCGTGCACTCGTCAAAAATCATCACGATGTCGGAGCCCAGGTCGCGCTGCACCTGCATCGACTCTTCAGGGCCCATGAACACTTTGGAACCGTCCACCGGCGAGGCGAAAGTCACGCCCTCTTCCTTGATCTTGCGCATGGCACCCAGGCTGAATACCTGGAAACCACCGGAGTCGGTGAGGATCGGGCCTTGCCACTTCATGAAGTCATGCAGGTCGCCATGCTTCTTGATCACTTCCGTGCCCGGGCGCAGCCACAGGTGGAAGGTGTTGCCCAGGATGATCTCGGCGCCGGTCGCGACGATGTCACGCGGCAGCATGCCTTTTACAGTGCCGTAAGTGCCCACTGGCATGAACGCCGGGGTTTCGACGGTGCCACGCGGGAACGTGAGGCGACCACGACGAGCCTTGCCATCCGTGGCCAACAATTCAAACGACATACGACTCATAGTTGCTCCTCAAGGCCCGCTTCTTTAGGAGCAGTCGGCGCAGGGTTACGGGTGATAAACATCGCATCACCGTAGCTGAAAAAACGGTATCCATTATCGATGGCAGCTTTATACGCCGCCATTGTTTCGGGATAACCCGCGAAGGCCGACACCAGCATCAACAGCGTGGATTCCGGCAAATGGAAATTGGTCACCAGGCAATCGACCACATGGAACGGCCGGCCCGGGAAAATAAAGATATCGGTATCGCCACTGAAGGGCTTGAGCACGCCATCGCGCGCGGCACTCTCCAGCGAGCGCACGCTGGTGGTGCCCACCGCCACAACACGACCGCCGCGCGCCTTGCACGCCGCCACCGCATCCACGACTTCCTGGCTGACTTCCAGCCATTCGCTGTGCATATGGTGGTCTTCGATGTTATCCACACGCACCGGCTGAAACGTGCCGGCCCCCACGTGCAGGGTCACATAAGCGCTTTCGACGCCTTTGGCGGCAATCGCATCCAGCAGCGGCTGGTCAAAATGCAGCCCGGCTGTAGGTGCGGCGACAGCACCGAGGCGCTGCGAGTACACCGTCTGGTAGCGCTCGCGATCCGAGTCTTCGTCGGGGCGGTCGATATAGGGAGGCAGCGGCATATGGCCGACGCGTTCCAGCAGTGGCAACACTTCCTCGGCAAACTTGAGTTCGAACAACGCGTCATGGCGTGCAACCATCTCGGCTTCGCCACCGCCATCAATGAGGATGCTCGAGCCGGGTTTCGGCGACTTGCTGGAGCGCACATGGGCCAGCACGCGATGGCTGTCCAGCACCCGCTCCACCAGAATTTCCAGCTTGCCGCCGGACGCTTTCTGGCCAAACAGCCGTGCCGGAATCACCCGGGTATTGTTAAACACCATCAAATCGCCTGGGCGCAAATGCTCAAGCAAATCAGTGAATTGGCGGTGTGCGAGGGCACCACTCACCCCGTCCAGGGTCAGCAGTCGACTGGCGCGACGCTCGGCCAAAGGGTGGCGAGCGATCAGCGAATCAGGGAGCTCAAAAGTAAAGTCAGCAACGCGCATGATAGGGTTCGTCTAGCAGGGCCGGGGAGTCTAGCGGAAATAGTGAAAATAGACCATGAAACGTGATTGACCAACGGTAATCTCATCTCTATACTTCGCCGCCATTGAGCCCTGATGGCGGAATTGGTAGACGCGGCGGATTCAAAATCCGTTTTCGAAAGGAGTGGGAGTTCGAGTCTCCCTCGGGGCACCATCTTAAAGAAAGACCTTGAATTTCAAGGTCTTTTTTTTCGTCTGTAGAAAAGTGAGATTCCAGCGCTGGCCGCCGCAATGGCGCCCAGAAGGCAAAATCATGAAAGAACAAGCCCTATGACCATAAGCCCTTTCAAAACCTCGTGAGCGCCTTCAGAGGCCGTCGGAGCGTTGCGATTATCCTACCGCCCTCGACCTGAATAACGACCTTGCACGATCTGATGAACCTGGGATGCAGCAGAGCGTCGGCACCCATGTCGATATGAGCATCGAGCCAGTCTTCTGGAATGGCAAGGAGGCGAGCTTCTGGAGGCGTCCTGACGCGTGCTGTGCACCCGTTAGTGCGCATTGATGGTGGCTTTTTCGCGGAATAGCTTGCGGGACTCTTTTCGAGCGCGCAAAACAAAACCCCATCTGCTTTCGCAAATGGGGTTTCGGAATTTAATCTTGACGATGACCTACTCTCACATGGGGAAACCCCACACTACCATCGGCGATGCATCGTTTCACTACTGAGTTCGGGATGGGATCAGGTGGTTCCAATGCTCTATGGTC
>NZ_VBVZ01000674.1 GCF_005863185.1 Pseudomonas edaphica | reverse complement strand
AGCTGGCCGTGGACGACCCCGCTCAGGTCAAGAGCCTGTGCATCGTCAACAGCGCGCCCGAGGTCAAGGTGCGCAGCGCCGATGATTACTGGCAATGGGCCAAGCGCTGGAGCCTGGCGCGCGTGCTCAGCCTTGCCACCATCGGCAAAGCGCTGGGCGATCGGCTGTTCCCCAAACCCGAGCAAGCCGACCTGCGGCGCAAAATGGCCGAACGCTGGGCAAAAAACGACAAACGTGCTTATCTCGCCAGCTTCGATGCGATTGTCGGCTGGGGCGTGCAGGAACAACTTTCCAGAATTACCTGTCCTACCCTGGTCATCAGCGCCGACCACGACTACACCCCCGTGGCGCAGAAAGAAAACTATGTAAAACTGCTGCCCGATGCGCGGCTGGTGGTAATCGAAGATTCCCGCCATGCCACGCCCTTGGATCAACCCGAAGTCTTTAACGCTACCTTGCTCGATTTTCTAAAGACAGTCGAAACCACTACCCAGGATCACTGACCCATGCTGAAAAAAATCGCCTTCTTTGCCGGCTCCGTATTGTTCGCAGCCAACCTGATGGCTGCTGAGCCTGCCAAGGCCCCTCACGTCCTGATCACCACCACCAATGGCGACATTGAAATCGAACTGGACCCGGTCAAGGCGCCGATCAGTACCAAGAACTTCCTGGCCTATGTCGACAAAGGCTTCTACACCAACACCATTTTCCACCGCGTGATCCCGGGTTTCATGGTCCAGGGCGGCGGTTTCACCGCGCAGATGTCGCAGAAGCCGACCGAAGCACCGATCAAGAACGAAGCCAGCAACGGCCTGCATAACGTTCGTGGCACCTTGTCGATGGCACGTACCAACGATCCAAATTCGGCCACCAGCCAATTCTTCATCAACGTGGCTGACAATGCCTTCCTCGACCCTGGCCGCGATGCGGGCTATGCCGTGTTCGCCAAAGTGGTCAAAGGCATGGACGTTGTCGACGTCATCGTCAACTCGCAAACCACTACCAAGCAAGGCATGCAGAACGTGCCAATCGATCCTGTTGTGATCAAGTCGGCCAAGCGCATCGACTGAGGTCCGCAGCAAGCTCCGCACGCGGCCCACAACGCCGCGTGCGCATTTGAAAGGAGAGCCCGCAACGCGGGCGTCAGACTGAATGCTCTATCGTCGCTTTGAACAACTGATCGACATTTTCCGCGACGCTCCCAGCGCCGCCCCTCCTGATAAAGTCCTGCCCTTCTACCTCTACTACCTGCGCCAGGTGTGGCCAAGTTTTGCCGCCTTGCTGGTGGTCGGCCTGATCGGCGCGTTGATCGAAGTGGCATTGTTCAGCTACCTGAGCCGCATTATCGATTTGGCCCAAGGCACGCCGCCCGCCAACTTCTTCCAGATTCACAGCGCCGAGCTGATCTGGATGGCCGTGGTTGCCCTGCTGCTGCGCCCGATCTTCAATGGCCTGCATGACTTACTGGTGCACCAGACCATCAACCCCGGCATGACCAGCCTGATCCGCTGGCAGAACCATAGCTACGTACTCAAGCAGAGCTTGAACTTCTTCCAGAACGATTTCGCCGGGCGCATTGCCCAGCGCATCATGCAAACCGGCAACTCCTTGCGCGATTCGGCAGTGGCGACCGCGGAAGCCATCTGGCATGTGTCGATCTACGCCATCAGCGCCCTGGTGCTGTTTGCCGAGGCGGACTGGCGCCTGATGATCCCGCTGATCACCTGGATCATTCTTTACAGCCTGGCGTTGCGTTACTTCGTGCCTCGCGTGAAAGAACGCTCGGTGATTTCCTCCGAGGCGCGCTCCAAATTGATGGGCCGCATTGTCGACGGCTACACCAACATCACCACCTTGAAGCTGTTCGCCCATACGCAAAATGAGCAGGAATACGCCAAGGAAGCGATCATCGAGCAGACCGAAAAAACCCAGTTGGCCGCGCGCGTGCTCACCAGCATGGACGTGGTGATCTGCACCTTGAACGGCGTGCTGATCGTCACCACCACCGGCCTGGCGTTGTGGCTGTGGACGCAGTCACTGATTTCGGTGGGCGCCATCGCCCTCGCCACAGGCCTGGTGATCCGTATCGTCAACATGTCCGGCTGGATCATGTGGGTGGTCAACGGCATCTTCGAAAACATCGGCATGGTGCAGGACGGCCTGAAAACCATCGCTGCACCGCTGGCAGTGACCGACCGCGACAATGCCCCGCGCCTGAACGTGCCGCACGGCGAAGTGCGTTTCGAGCAGGTGGATTTCCACTATGGCAAAAAGAGCGGGATCATTGGCGGCCTGAACCTTCAGATCAAGGCCGGTGAGAAAATCGGCCTGATCGGCCCCTCCGGTGCGGGCAAATCAACCCTGGTCAACTTGCTGCTGCGCCTGTACGACCTGCAAGGCGGGCGCATCCTGATCGACGGCCAGAACATCGCCGAAGTCGCCCAGGAGTCCTTGCGTGCACAGATCGGCATGATCACCCAGGACACCTCGCTGCTGCACCGCTCGATCCGTGACAACTTGCTGTACGGCAAGCCGGATGCCACCGATGAGGAACTCAACGCCGCCATCCACAAAGCCCGCGCCGATGAATTCATCCCGCTGCTGTCGGATGCCGAAGGGCGCACAGGGCTGGATGCGCACGTGGGCGAGCGCGGGGTGAAACTCTCGGGCGGGCAACGTCAGCGCATTGCCATTGCGCGGGTGCTGCTCAAGGACGCGCCGCTTCTGATCATGGACGAGGCCACCTCGGCACTCGATTCGGAAGTGGAAGCGGCGATTCAGGAAAGCCTGGAGACCTTAATGCAAGGCAAGACGGTGATTGCGATTGCGCACCGGTTGTCGACCATTGCGCGCATGGACCGGCTGGTAGTGCTGGAGAAAGGCCAGATTGCCGAGACCGGCAGCCATGCCGAACTGCTGGCCCATGGCGGCTTGTATGCCAGGTTGTGGCAGCACCAAACGGGTGGGTTCGTCGGCATCGATTAAAAACACACCGCAAAACAGTGTGGGAGCTGGCTTGCCTGCGATAGCGCACTGTCAGTACCGAATTGGTTATCTGGCACACCGCAATCGCAGGCAAGCCAGCTCCCACCTTTAATCAGCGCCAAGCCCCTAATCCACGGGCCCCTGGCGCTTTTTTTATGGCCTGGATTTGTATCAAAAGCGTGCTGTAATC
>NZ_VBVZ01000673.1 GCF_005863185.1 Pseudomonas edaphica | reverse complement strand
TCTGAAATCGCCCCGTCAAACACGATGGCCGGAATCTGACAGTGATTTGGGGGGTAAACCGGCAGGGATGCCGGTTTAGCCGCGCTGGGCCAAGGATGGCCCATCGCGGCGGCCCCCCAAATCACTGGCGGATTGCGGGCATGCCGAGCCATAGCGAGGCACCGAGTGTTGGGGCGAGGACTTTTTGCTTACTTTTTGCTGGGCCGGCATTCCGGTCCTTCAAAAAGTGAGCCGCTGTAAGAGCGGAACCATAAGCCGCCGTTACCTAAATAACGGATATACACACCCCCCAACACCCCCCACAAACCAAACCCCGCAAAAGCGGGGCCTGATCACATCCAAACGAAACCTACTTGGGCGGCACCCAGGTCACCTCGCTGATCCCAAACTTCTCCGCCCAAGGCCGGGTAGTTTTCTTGACCTGCTCATGACCCACGCGCCCAATGCGGCTGACATGGGCAATGTCAGCATCGACCGCCGCCCAATGCCACGCTTCAGCGTTATTCATCACTTCGGCGCGTACCACAAAGGACTTCGGTTGACCGTGCAGTTGATAGTGAATGGTGTAGATTTTTGCGGTACTCATGTTGCCTCCCTGTCTTGTTATAGATGGATAGGCGGGCGTTCAAAAAGGTTCACTCAAAATGACAAGTCGCACACTGGCGCGGCATAGTGACGCATCCGCCACGCGCCCAAGGATCGCGCCATGTCCCGATTGACTCACAGCCAGCTCTACCTGCAGCGTCTGGGCTACGATTCAGCCCCGCCACCCACGCTCAAAACCTTGCAAGACCTGCAGCTGCGTCACGTGTGCACTTTCGCCTTTGAGAGCCTGTCGACATTGCTGCATTCACCGGTGCCGATTGACCTGCCCAGCATCGAGCAAAAGGTCTTGCTGGACGGGCGTGGTGGTTACTGTTTCGAGCTTAACTACCTGTTCCTGGCGCTGTTGCAGGAGCTGGGCTTCGACGCCCGCGGGCTTACCGGCTGGGTGGTGATGGGCGGGCCGCCTGATGCGCGCACCGGGCGCACCCATCGCCTGAGCCTGGTGACCCTGGACGGCGTGCGTTATGTCACCGATGTCGGTTTCGGCGGCATGGTGCCCAGCAGTCCGTTGCAGCTGGATACCGAGGTGCCCCAGGCCACCGCCCATGAACCTTATCGCCTGACCTTCAACGGTGCCGATTACACCCTGTGGGCGCAGGTGGGTGAGGAATGGCGTGGCTTATATGTGTTCGACCTGCAAGTGCAGGCCGATATCGACTACACCATCGGCAATTGGTACGTGTCGACGCACCCGGCTTCCGTTTTTGTCGGTCAGCTGAAAGCGGCGCGATTGGCACCGGGTAAACGCCATACCCTGGCCAATGCCAATTACGCGGTTCACTGCCTTGACCAGCCCAGCGAAAAGCGCGCAGTCGAGAGTGCTGATGAGTTACTGGAATTGCTGCAGGGCACCTTCGGTATTCGTTTGCCAAGTCATCCGCAGCTTCGCCAAACCCTTGATGGCTTAGTAATGGAAAACTCCAGGGAGCCTTGAGCTAGAGCCTTCGCTGAACCGTTTTACCTTCATGTCAATGCAAATTAATTCGAGCCTTTGGCAAAAGCCGAGGTTCGAACCGGTTCCTGAATAATTTGCTCACCAGACAAGGAGATGTAAAACGATGTCCAAGCTATTCGGAAAATTCCTCAAGGGTTCCTCACTGCTGGCGCTGGTCACCGCGCCTGCTGTGGTGTTCGCCGCAGCACCGACTGGCCCGATGTCCGTCCTGGGCCTGCAGGGCAGCTATAACGATTTCAAACTCGAAGGTGGGCAGCGACACGGTAGACCTCAAGGACCGCACCAACCCTTACGCCGAGCATTCGACTGTCCGCCCAAGCCCCCTTTGTGTCCCCCAAAACCCTCAACGCCCTGCCTTCGCTGCCTTAGTGTGCAAACAGCTTCCACTGCACAATAAGAGAGGGTGGCCATGCCCCGCACCGCGTTACTGTTGCTCGTACTCAGCCTGCTGACGGCCTGTGACGACACGCCCAAACCTGCCCCCGAACGCACTGCTGCGACCACGACCGTGCCCGCCGACCCGGCACTGGCCCAGGTCTACGACACCAGCTGCAAGCTATGCCACGCCAACCCGGCGGCCGGCGCGCCGTTGGCGGGTGACAAGGCTGCCTGGAGCCCGCGCGTCGCCCAGGGCGCCGACACGCTGCTGGATCACAGCATCAACGGCTACAACGGCATGCCGCCGATGGGGCTGTGCATGCAGTGTTCCGAAGCGCAGTTTCTGGCGCTGATCAGCTTTATGGCCGGTGTTCAACTCCAATAATAAAAAGAGGTGGTGGATGGCGCTTTCACGGCGGCAACTCTTGCAACGCTCGGCAGTGGCCGGGGTTTTTCTGGCCCTGTCGAGCAACCCGGTACTGGCCCAGTTGGCCCGCGCGCCACGGTTGATCCCGTGGCGCAACTGGTCGGGCGCGCAGACCTGCCTGCCGCTGGCGCGCCTGGCGCCCAAAGATCTGGATGAATTGGTGCAAATGATTCGCCAGGCACCGAGCACTATTCGGCCCGTAGGCTCGGCACATTCGTTCAGTGCCCTGGTGCCCACCGACGGCACCTTGCTGTCGCTGAGTTACTTCAATGGGCTGTTGGACCATGACCCCGCCACCTTGCAAGCGACCTTTGCCGCCGGCACGCCGATGTCGCGCATGGGGCCGGCGCTCAAGGCCGTCGGCCAGGCGCTGCCGAACATGGCGGACATCGATTACCAGACCCTGGCCGGGGCGATTTCCACCTCCACCCATGGCACCGGCTTGGGCTTTACCTCGTATTCCGGTTGCGTCACCGGCCTGCAACTGGTCACCGCCCAAGGCGCCGTGCTGGACTGCGATGCGCAACGCCATCCCGAGCTGTTCAGCGCCGCGCGCGTGTCTCTTGGTGCGCTGGGCGTGGTCACCCAGATCCGCTCGCAGAATCGCGCACCGTACCGCTTGCGTGAGCGTCAGTGGATCGCCAAGACCGAAGAGTTGCTGGAGGATGTGCACAAGAACACCCGCGAAAACCAGCACTGGGAAATGCTCGTGGTCACCCATTCCGACTACGCGCTGTCCATCGCCCTCAACGAAACCGATGACCCCGAAACGCCTCCCGTCGACCCGGCGGAGGCGGGCGGCAATGAGTTTGTG
>NZ_VBVZ01000672.1 GCF_005863185.1 Pseudomonas edaphica | reverse complement strand
CCCTCAAACAACGCCGGGCGTTGCGGATCGCGGCGCTGGGTGTCGTGCAGCCAGTTGGCAATGTTCATGGTTCAGCTCCGACGCGCGTGCAGCACCGAGGCATAGTTGGCTACGGCCATCCCGCCCATATTGAACACCAGGCCGAATTCGGGGTTGGGTACCGCCAGGCCGATCGGCTCGCCGGTCAACTGGCGAAACGCCAGGGCATGCATCGACACACCGGTGGCGCCCACCGGATGCCCCTTGGCCTTGAGCCCGCCGGACAGGTTCACCGGCAACCGCCCGCCCACGCGCACCACACCGCTGTCGAGCACACGGTGCCCCTCACCCTTGGGCGCCAGGCCCATGGCCTCGTAGATCAGCAGCTCAGCGATGGTGAAGCAGTCATGCACCTCGGCGAAGCTCAGGTCGGCCAGGGTGATATTCGCCCCGCGCAACGCCGTATGGATCGCGCGTTGCGGGCCTTCAAAGGCGAGGATGTCGCGCTGGGCAATCGGCAGGCAATCGTTGACCTGGGTCAGTGTACGAATCTGCACATCACGGCGAAACGCCCGCGCGCGCTTGGGCGAGGCCAGGATGATCGCGGCGGCGCCGTCGCTGATCAGCGAGCAGTCGGTAAGGCGCAGCGAATCGGCCACAAACGGGTTGCTCTGGGACACGTTGTTGCAGTGCTCGAAATCCATCACCCGGTGCATCTGTGCCAGCGGGTTGGCCATGGCGTTGGAGTGGTTCTTGGTGGCGATGGCCGCCATCGAGCCCAACGGGCAGTGGTAGCGCTCGGCATACTGGCGCGCCGCACGGCCGAACAGCTGCGGGAAACTCAAGCCCGCTTCGGCCGGGTCGTTCTGATAACCGGCGCCGGCCAAGGCCTGGGTCACCTCGGCGGTGGTGGTGTGGGTCATTTTTTCCGCGCCCACCACCAATACCAGCTCGGCACTGCCTGACAGGATCGCCTGGACCCCGGCCAGGATTGCCGCCGAGCCGGACGCGCAGGCGTTTTCACAGCGGGTCGCCGGTTTGAAGCGCAGCCCAGGGTCGGCCTGCAGCAGCAGCGAGGCCGGGAACCCGTCGGGCACCAACCCGGAGTTGAAGTGGCCAAGGAACAACGCGTCGATCTCGCTCGCGTCAATCGCCGCGTCCTTCAGGGCTTCGCGGGTGACCTGTACGATCAGATCCTCCAGGCGGGTGCCTTCAAGGCGACCAAAACGTGAATGACCGGCAGCAACAATGGAGACGCAATCAGCTGGCATAATCAATTTCTTCTATTTTTGGCGCGGACATTTACCTACAATGACCCACCGTTGGGCGCGCGCCAATTCGTGCAACTACTTACATGGCTAAGTAGCCCCAGTTGAGAAAAGCGACGAGGCAGGATGCCCAATGAACGCGTTTGCACAGCAGTTCCACGACATAGAACGCCTGGCGTTCCAGCTCTCCCCCGCGCCGCAACTGGTCACCCGCAACCGCGTAATGGTCGACTGTAATGAGGCTTTCCTGCAGTTGTTCGGCTATTCGCGCGACGCATTGGTCAACCAACTGACGCTGCTGATCTACCCTTCCCAGGCTGACTACCACGCCATTGGCAAGCGCAGCCATGAATGGCTGCTGGAAAGCGAAAACGGCTTTTACTCCGACGAACGTTTCATGCAGCACCACAACGGCGAAGTGTTCTGGGCCAGGTCCCACGGCTACACCCTCACGCCCAAAGACCCGTTCAAGCTGATGATCTGGCACTTCGAACGCCTGGACCGCACCCACCAAGGCACCGGCGACCTCACGCCACGGGAGCGGGAAATCGCCATGCACATCGTCAATGGCCTCAAGTCCAAGGAAATAGCCCTACGCCTGGCGATCTCCCACCGCACGGTGGAGGTGCACCGGGCGCGCTTGATGAGAAAGTTGCAGGCCAAGACGGTGGTGGAATTGGTGTCGAAAATTATTATGGTGGCGTGACAGTCGTAGAACTTTGCCGGACGTCGCCCAGCGGAATTTGCAGGGCATTGACAGTTTTTTCATATCTGGCCAGCTATGCTGCGGCCCTTCGTTGGGGAGTAACCGGCTTCTGACCCGTTCAGAAGCGTTCGTATCAACATATTCGGCAACCTGCCGTGGTACGAACACCGTTGTGGTTGGTGAGACCAGCGACACATCCATGCCTAAAGTCGGGCGTGTGGTTGTGTCGTTGACTCATACAGCCCGACTGGAAGCCTTACCGTGAACCCCATTTCTCTTATTCTTCTCGCCCTGGCCATGTCCACGGACGCCTTTGCGGCGGCCATCGGCAAAGGCTCCAGCCTGCACAAACCACGCTTGGTCGAAGCGCTGCGCGCCGGCCTGATCTTTGGTGTGATCGAAGCCATCACGCCCATGATCGGCTGGGCCATCGGCCACGCCGCCACGCGCTGGGTGGAGGACTGGGACCACTGGATCGCCTTTACCCTGCTGGTGGCGCTGGGCTTGCACATGATCTGGAACGGGCTCAAGGCCGATGACGATGAGGTGGAGAAACCCAGCCAGCATTCGTTCATGATTCTCGCAGTAACAGCTTTTGCCACCAGCATCGATGCACTGGCGGTGGGCGTAGGCCTGGCGTTTGTCGACGTGAATATTCTGGTGGCTGCGGCGGCAATCGGCCTGGCGACGATGACCATGGTGACCATCGGCATGATGCTTGGGCGGGTGTTGGGGACGGTGGTGGGCAAACGCGCCGAGATGGTCGGCGGCGTGGTGCTGATGCTGGTGGGTGCGACGATACTCTACGAGCACTTGTCGGCGTGAAGTTTACGAGACTTAAGTCCTGAACAGCTATATGTGGGAGCTGGTTTGCCTGCGATGGCGGTCGTTTGGTGGGGTACATATCCGTTGCTGCGGTAACGGCTGAGTAGGGTTCCGCTCTTACAGCGGGTCACTTTTGTAAAGACACAAAAGTAACCAAAAAGTCTTCGCCCCAACACTCGGTGCCTCGCTATGGCTCGGCATGCCCGCAATCCGCCAGTGATTTGGGGGGCCGCCGCGATGGGCCATCCTTGGCCCAGCGCGGCTAAACCGGCATCCCTGCCGGTTTACCCCCCAAATCACTGTCGAATTCCGGCCATCGTGTTTGACGGGGCGATTTCAGATCAAGATCAAGATCAAAAGCGCAGATCAAAAGACCGCTGACTTCGTCATCGAAAAGGATGTAAGGGCC
>NZ_VBVZ01000671.1 GCF_005863185.1 Pseudomonas edaphica | reverse complement strand
GACGACACCACCGACCTCGACGAAGTGACCCTGCGTCGCAACATCGGCTATGTGATCCAGCAGATCGGCCTGTTCCCGAACATGACCATCGAAGAAAACATCGTGGTGGTGCCCAAGCTCCTCGGTTGGGACAAGCAGACGTGCCACGACCGCGCCCGCGAGTTGATGAGCATGATCAAGCTCGAACCCAAGCAGTACCTGCATCGCTACCCACGCGAATTGTCGGGCGGCCAGCAGCAGCGCATCGGCGTAATCCGTGCGCTGGCGGCGGATGCGCCGTTGCTGCTAATGGACGAGCCGTTCGGCGCGGTCGACCCAATCAACCGCGAAATGATCCAGAACGAGTTTTTCGAGATGCAACGGGCGCTGAACAAGACCGTGATCATGGTCAGCCACGACATCGATGAAGCCATCAAGCTGGGCGACAAGATTGCGATCTTCCGCGCCGGCAAGCTGCTGCAGATCGACCATCCGGACACCTTGCTGGCGCACCCGGCTGACGAGTTCGTGAGTAACTTTGTCGGTCAGGACAGCACCCTCAAGCGCCTGCTCTTGGTGAAAGCCGAAGATGCAGCGGACAACGCCCCGTCGGTGAGCCCGGAAACTCCGGTGGCGGATGCGCTGGAGCTGATGGATGAAACTGACCGCCGTTATGTGGTGGTCACCTGCGCCGAGAACAAGGCACTGGGGTATGTACGACGTCGCGACCTGCACCGTCAGACCGGCACCTGCGGGCAGTACCTGCGCGAGTTCAATGCCACGGCGGCGTATGACGAGCATTTGCGCATCCTGCTGTCGCGTATGTACGAGTTCAACCGTTCGTGGTTGCCGGTGATGGACGCTGAGCGGGTGTTCCTCGGTGAAGTGACCCAGGAATCGATTGCCGAGTACCTGAGTTCCGGTAAGTCGCGTGGGGGCAAGACCAGTATCGTGTCGCCTGCCGAGACAGCACTGGCCTGATTAACTTCTGTGGCGAGGGAGCTTGCTCCCGTTGGGCTGCGCAGCAGCCCCAGAACAGACGACTCAATAGTTTCAGGTAAACGGGGTTGACTGATTTTGGGGCCGCTTCGCGCCCCAGCGGGAGCAAGCTCCCTCGCCACAAAGCGCTCCAAATCCCTCTCAAATAACACTCCCGGGGGAACATCAATCCGTCACACCTGTCGGTTACATAAGTAGCTGCACCGGGTCCCGCGACGAACGCGTGCAAAAACGCGACATTTTTAGTTGATCTATGGCCCCTCACGTCCTAAAGTTCGCGCCGAACGTCCATGCTGGAAACGATCCATCCGGCTCAAGTACTGACGACGAGACAGCAAGGCCAAGGGACGCGGTTATCCCATGGCCTTTTTGCTTTCGGCGACATGCCTTGGGAAGTAGGCGAACCAAAGTGGGGATACGGAGGACGTTCAGTTGCACCCATTGATTACTACAGTTTGCCCTTAGGAGTTCCCAGCATGTCGATCAACGTCGAAGATTATTTCGCGCGCGCCACTTTTGACAAAATGAAGGCGTTCGCCGACAAGCAAGAAACCCCGTTCGTGGTGATCGACACCGCGATGATCAGCCAGGCCTACGATGACCTGCGCGCCGGTTTCGAATTCGCCAAAGTCTATTACGCGGTCAAGGCCAACCCGGCCGTCGAGATCATCGACCTGTTGAAAGACAAGGGTTCGAGCTTCGACATCGCCTCGATCTACGAGCTGGATAAAGTGATGGACCGTGGCGTCAGCCCGGACCGTATCAGCTACGGCAACACCATCAAGAAATCCAAGGACATCCGCTACTTCTTTGATAAAGGCGTGCGCCTGTTCTCCACCGACTCCGAAGCCGACCTGCGCAACATCGCCAAGGCCGCGCCGGGTTCCAAAGTGTATGTGCGTATCCTCACCGAAGGCTCGACCACGGCTGACTGGCCTTTGTCGCGCAAATTCGGCTGCCAGACCGACATGGCCATGGACCTGCTGATCCTCGCCCGCGACCTGGGCCTGGTGCCTTACGGCATCTCCTTCCACGTCGGCTCACAACAGCGCGACATCAGCGTGTGGGATGCCGCCATCGCCAAGGTCAAAGTGATCTTCGAACGCCTGAAGGAAGAAGACGGCATCCACCTCAAGCTGATCAACATGGGCGGCGGCTTCCCGGCCAACTACATCACCCGTACCAACAGCCTGGAAACCTATGCCGAAGAAATCATCCGCTTCCTCAAGGAAGATTTCGGCGACGACCTGCCGGAAATCATCCTGGAACCGGGCCGTTCGTTGATCGCCAACGCCGGTATCCTGGTCAGCGAAGTGGTACTGGTTGCACGTAAATCGCGCACCGCCGTCGAGCGCTGGGTGTACACGGATGTGGGCAAATTCTCCGGCCTGATCGAAACCATGGACGAAGCCATCAAGTTCCCGATCTGGACCGAGAAGAAAGGCGAGATGGAAGAAGTGGTCATCGCCGGCCCGACCTGCGACAGCGCCGACATCATGTATGAAAACTACAAGTACGGCCTGCCGCTGAACCTGGCGATTGGTGATCGTTTGTACTGGTTGTCGACCGGTGCCTACACCACCAGCTACAGCGCGGTTGAATTCAATGGCTTCCCGCCGCTGAAGTCTTACTACGTGTAAGAACGCTGCACACAAAAAACCCATGACATGTCATGGGTTTTTTTACGGGCTTGCACATTTCAACGATCTTCGCGCACGTGCCATAAACGCAAAATATAGAGTGTTGATTCTTGAATTTCGTAGCGCATTTCGTAATGACCAACCAACAGTCGTCTTACGTCCCGCGGTTCAAATTCTTCAACGCGTTCACCGATGCGCGGGTTACTTAACAAGCTCAAAGGTGCTTGGGAAAGTGACTGCACCGTACGCGCCGCCGCCATGCGATTTACGACGGCCAGGAAGTCGAAAAGTCGAGCCAGATCCGATAAGGCCTTACTGGTCCACTTCAACTCCATCAGCGAGGTACCGGCAGCGGCGAATCAGTGCTTAAACTATCCGCCCAGGCTTGAACCGCTTGCTGATCAATCACCCGACCGGCATCGACATCGGCCATGGCCTCTCGTGTCAGCCGGCTGCGTGCTTCCTCCATATCGACCCAATCGGCGAGCGCTTGCTTAACGATCCAGCCCCGCGAACGATCCATCCGTGCCGCCATCTGATCGACTTTTTGCGCCAAGGCGGTGGGGACGTGAGCGG
>NZ_VBVZ01000670.1 GCF_005863185.1 Pseudomonas edaphica | reverse complement strand
GTTCTGAGCGGCTTGCATACGCTCACCTTGCAGCACGTGAATGGTCACAGCGCCCTGGTTGTCGTCGGCAGTCGAGAACACTTGCGACTTCTTGGTAGGAATCGTGGTGTTTTTCTCGATCAGCGCGGTCATCACGCCACCCATGGTTTCGATACCCAGGGTCAGCGGGCTGACGTCCAACAGCAGAACGTCTTTCACGTCGCCGGCCAATACCGCACCCTGGATCGCAGCCCCCATGGCAACCGCTTCGTCCGGGTTCACGTCTTTACGTGCTTCTTTACCGAAGAACTCGGTGACCAGCTTCTGAACCAGTGGCATACGGGTCTGACCGCCAACCAGGATCACGTCGTTGATCGAGCCAACATCGATACCGGAGTCTTTCAGCGCAATGCGGCAAGGCTCGATGGTGCGTTGTACCAGGTCTTCAACCAGCGCTTCGAGCTTGGAACGGGAGATTTTCACGTTCAAGTGCTTAGGACCAGTGGCGTCTGCAGTGATGTACGGCAGGTTCACGTCGGTCGACTGAGCCGAAGACAGCTCGATCTTGGCTTTTTCAGCGGCTTCTTTCAGGCGCTGCATCGCCAGCGGGTCACCCTTAAGGTTCATGCCGCTTTCTTTCTTGAATTCGTCAACGAGGTAGTCGATCAGACGAATGTCAAAGTCTTCACCACCCAGGAAGGTGTCGCCGTTGGTGGCCAACACTTCGAACTGGTGCTCGCCATCAACTTCAGCAATCTCGATGACGGAGACGTCGAAAGTACCACCACCCAGGTCATAAACGATCACGGTGTGGTCGCCCTTAGCCTTGTCCATACCGTAGGCCAGAGCGGCTGCGGTAGGTTCGTTGATGATACGTTTTACGTCCAGGCCAGCGATGCGGCCGGCGTCTTTGGTCGCCTGACGCTGGCTGTCGTTGAAGTAGGCCGGAACGGTGATCACCGCTTCAGTCACGGCTTCACCGAGGTAGTCTTCGGCGGTTTTCTTCATCTTTTTCAAGATTTCAGCCGAGATTTGCGGCGGCGACATTTTCTGGCCGTTTACTTCAACCCAGGCGTCACCGTTGTCAGCCTTGGCGATTTTGTAAGGGACCATCTTGATGTCTTTCTGTACGACTTCTTCGTCGAACTTACGACCGATCAGACGCTTAACCGCGTACAGGGTGTTGTGCGGGTTGGTCACAGCCTGACGCTTGGCCGACTGACCTACGAGGATTTCACCGTCGTTGGCGTAAGCAATAATCGACGGCGTGGTACGCGCGCCTTCGGCGTTTTCGATAACTTTAGCAACGCCGTTTTCCAGCACGGAGACGCAGGAGTTGGTAGTCCCCAGGTCGATACCGATAATTTTGCCCATGATTTACTCTCCCGAAACTTTAATTAGGTTGCCGCAGCAGTGGTGGCTAACTGCGGTAGCACTTAAACGCTTGACTTATAGATGGGGCCGTTACGACTGATTTCAAGCCTGCTCATCAATAGAAGGTGCAACGGGTGCAGGAGCCTTGCTCACCACTACCATCGCCGGGCGCAGCAAGCGACCGTTGAGCTGATAACCCTTCTGGAACACTTTCAGTACACTGTTGGGCTCCAGGTCATGGCTTTCCTGCATGGCCATGGCTTGGTGATGCTCAGCATTGAACGGCTCACCGCCTTGCGGATCGATGGCTTCCAACTGATAACGCTTCAGGGTGTCCTGGAACATTTTCAGGGTCAGCTCGATCCCTTCGCGCATCGGACGGATGTTTTCGTCATCCGGGTTGGACAACTCAAGGCCACGCTCCAGGCTGTCGATAATCGGCAGCAGGTCGTTGGCGAATTTTTCCAGCGCGAATTTGTGAGCTTTCTCGACATCCTGCTCGGCACGGCGGCGGACGTTCTGCAGATCGGCGGCAACACGCAAAGATTGATCCTGCGCAGCGGCCAATTGCTCTTCGAGCACTTGCACACGAGTTGCCAGTTCATCACCGGCAGCCGAATTGGCGTCTGGAGTTTGCGTATCCTGCGTCTGTTCGTCAGCCATAGATTTCTCCTTTCAAAATCATGCGCGAACTCAACTCGCGCTTCTGTTCCGGTATATGGGGCCACAATTTTCAGGTTCAAGGGCGCAGGCGTTACCAAAAGTCTTTCGCTTGCTCTGGATCAATTCCGGCAGCGTCATTGCGCTTTGCGCTAAAAAATCCGCGCACTCAAGCAAATTGAGCTAAGCACCAGGATTGCCAGCCCTGAATAAAACACTGTATAAATAACCAGACCTAAAGCCTGGGAGCGGCCGTCATGCTGGTGCACCTGTCCGTACATAACTACGCCATCGTTGAACACCTGGATCTCGAACTGGATCGCGGGATGAGCGTAATCACAGGCGAAACCGGCGCCGGCAAATCCATCATGCTCGACGCCCTGGGCCTGACCCTGGGCGACCGCGCCGACAGTGGCGTGGTACGCCCCGGCGCAGACAAGGCCGACATTCTGGCCACGTTCGACCTGGCCGATATTCCCGAAGCCGAGGCCTGGCTGGCCGAGCGCGACCTTAATAATGAAGGCCCGTGCATCCTGCGCCGCGTCATTACGGCGGAAGGTCGTTCACGCGGCTACATCAATGGCACGCCCTGCCCGCTTGGCGATTTAAAGGCACTGGGCGAGTTGCTGATCGATATCCACAGCCAGCACGAACACCAATCCTTGCTGAAAACCGACACTCATCGCCGCCTGCTCGACGAATACGCCGGCGCCACCGACCTGGCGCGCCAGGTGCAGCTTGCCGCCCAGCGCTGGAGGCAAACCCGCCAGGAATTGGAGCGACTCTCCAATTCCGGCGACGAACAACGCGCTCGCCATCAACTGCTCAGCTATCAGCTTGAAGAGCTGGAGAGCCTGGGCCTTGGCGAAACCGAGCTGGAGCAACTGGAGCAGGAACACAAGAACCTGACCAACGCCGAAACCCTGCTGGGTATCTGCCGCCAAGTGGTGGAGCAATGCAGCGAAAGTGATTCGGGCAATGTACTGAACGCACTGACCGCCAGCCTCAATCGCCTATCGAGCGTGAACAGCGGGTCGGGCTCCTTGAGCGAGGCCACCACCCTGCTGACCAGTGCGCAGATCCAGGTAGAAGAAGCCGTTGGGGAACTGAATCGCTTCCTGGACCACTTCGACGCCGACCCCGCGCGCCTGCAAGAAATCGAAGAGCGTCTGGACACTATCTATACCCTGG